>JAILHY010000190.1 GCA_024695575.1 Lachnospiraceae bacterium | reverse complement strand
TTCCAGAGTCAGGACACACCTGTGTAGTGGACCCAGGGGACGGGGTTAGTGGTTCATTTTCAAAATGAACCACTAACCCCGTCCCCTTGGTCCAAAATTTATGCATGGTACTTTTTGTCGGTTTCGTACTTGGGTTCGCAGGTTAAGTGCATTCCAAGTTTCTTGAATATCTTCTCATCTACGGGAGAAAGAATAACGGTTGAATGAACCTCACATCCGCGGAGCTTGGGAAGCTGGTCAAGAGCCGCCTGGCTTGCAGCGTTGGTTGCAGCACTGACTGAAAGGGCGATGAGCACTTCGTCGGTGTGGAGGCGGGGGTTCTTGCTTCCAAGATATCCGGTCTTAAGTGTCTGTATGGGCTCAAGGGCTTCCTTGGTCACAAGGTGCATCTTGTGGTCGATTCCCGCAAGTTCCTTAAGGGAATTAATAAGTGCCGCAGCACTTGCTCCAAGAAGGTTCGTGGTCTTTCCTGAAATAAGCTTTCCGTTTGGAAGTTCAACGGCTACTGCAGGGTGTCCGGTCTCTGTTTCTCTGTCAAGAGCGGCTCCGCAAACAGGTCTGTCTTCACTTGTCAGATTCATCTGCTTCATGAGAAGCTCAAGCTTGTATACGATCTCCTTGGTCCCGGTTCCCTTCTTAACATCGCAAAGTCCGGTAAAATAACGGCGAATGACTTCCTGACGGGATGCTTCGCGGCAGGCTTCGTCGTCGATGATGCAGTTACCTGCCATATTTACGCCCATATCTGTGGGCGACTTGTAAGGGCTCTCTCCGAGGATCTGTGTAAAGATCGCATTGAGAACGGGGAAAATCTCTACATCACGGTTGTAGTTAACGGTGGTAACGCCGTAAGCCTCCAGGTGGAAGGGATCGATCATGTTAACATCGTTAAGATCAGCGGTTGCAGCTTCGTATGCAACGTTGACGGGATGGTTAAGGGGCAGGTTCCAGATAGGGAAGGTCTCAAACTTGGCATAACCGGCTTTGATACCACGCTTGCTCTCGTGATAGAGCTGAGACAGGCAGGTAGCCATCTTACCGCTTCCGGGTCCGGGAGCCGTAATGACCACGAGGGGCCTGGTAGTCTCTATATAGTCGTTCTTACCGTAACCGTTATCGCTTACGATGAGGGGAATATTCGAGGGATAACCTTCAATGGGATAATGAAGATATGACTTGATGTTGAGTGCGGAAAGTCTTGCACGGAAGGCGTCCGCTGCGGGTTGTCCCGCATATTTGGTGATAACTACGCTTCCAACATAGAGCCCTACGCTGGTAAAAGCATCTATAAGTCTTAAAACGTCAAGATCGTAGGTGATTCCAAGATCGCCGCGTTTCTTGTTCTGCTCGATGGCATCGGCACCGATGGCGATAACGATCTCCGCCTTGTCTTTCATTTTAAGTAACATTTTAAGCTTGGAATCAGGCTGAAATCCGGGAAGAACCCTGGAAGCATGGAAGTCATCGAAGAGCTTCCCGCCGAATTCAAGATAGAGCTTGTCGCCGAAAGAAGAAATTCGTTCGAGGATGTGCTCAGACTGCATCTGCAAGTATTTGTCGTTGTCAAAACCGATTTTCATATTTATCTCCTTTGTGTTTACAAAACATATTTTAAATTCCGAACAGCTTCTTTTCAACCCCCAAACCGTGGGATTTTTCACAGATTTTTCATACATTTTCAGAAAATTTATATTGCTAACCCCACTTTTGCTTCATATAATGAAAAAGAAAGAAATACCCATAAATCAAGGAAAATATCATGCAGAACGAAAATAACCCCAACAATTCAGGCGATAACAATAACAACGGACCCAAGACTCCCAAGATAGCCCCCATGCTCATCGCGGCGCTGGTAGTCCTTCTTATTGTGAGTTACTTTACCAGAGCGCTTTCCAGTGCCACCAACAAAAAGATCACTTACAACGAATTCATCCAGATGCTGGACGACGGCAAGGTTCAAAGCGTATATATCGACAATGACAAGATAGTCATCACCCCCACCGAGGAGATAGTCACAAGTCCCTACATGAACCGGATGACCATAACCTACGTCACAGGGCATGTTGAGTCTGTTGCACAGTTGTCCGAGCGTCTTCTTGCTTCGGGAGTTGAGATAAGCGGAGACATCCCGGATAATTCAAGCTGGCTTATCTCCATCATTCTAACCTACATACTTCCCATTGTACTTTTCTTTGTGCTGATCAGTTATCTTTCAAGCCGTATGGGCGGCGGTGCAGGCGGATTCCTGGGCGGTGTCGGCAAGTCAAACGCCAAGGTCTATGTGCAAAAAGAAACCGGAGTCACCTTCAAGGATGTAGCGGGTGAGAACGAGGCCAAAGAATCCCTTGTGGAAGTTGTTGACTTCCTTCATAACCCCGGAAGATATACAAAGATCGGTGCCAAGTTACCCAAGGGAGCACTTCTTGTAGGCCCTCCCGGTACCGGTAAGACACTTCTTGCAAGAGCGGTTGCGGGTGAAGCTCATGTTCCTTTCTTTTCCCTTACGGGTTCTGATTTCGTGGAAATGTTCGTGGGCGTAGGTGCCAGCCGTGTAAGAGACCTTTTCAGGGAGGCTAACAAGAACGCTCCCTGTATCATATTCATCGACGAGATCGATGCCATAGGCAGGAGCCGTGACAGCAAGTACGGCGGCGGTAACGAGGAGCGCGAGCAGACACTGAACCAGCTTCTTTCCGAAATGGACGGTTTCGACCCTTCCAAGGGTATTTTTATCCTGGCGGCTACCAACAGGCCTGAGATCCTTGATAAGGCACTGCTCCGACCCGGTCGTTTTGACAGACGTATCATCGTAGATAAGCCAGATCTTAAGGGCCGTGTTGATATTCTCAAGGTTCATGCCAAGGGTGTCATGATGGACGAGACGGTAGATCTTGACGCCATCGCCCTTGCTACCAGCGGTGCGGTTGGTTCCGATCTTGCCAATATGATCAACGAGGCTGCCATCAACGCCGTTAAGGAACACAGAGAGCTTGTGAGCCAGAAGGATCTTTACGAAGCAGTTGAGCAGGTTCTTGTGGGTAAGGAAAAGAAAGACCGCATTATGAGCGCGGAAGAGCGCAAGATCGTATCCTATCACGAGGTAGGTCATGCACTTGTATCTGCCCTTCAGAAGGGTACCGAGCCTGTTCAGAAGATTACCATCGTTCCCCGTACCATGGGCGCTCTCGGTTATGTAATGCAGGTTCCGGAAGAAGAAAAGTATCTTAACTCAGAGAAAGAACTTCGTGCCATGCTCGTAGGACTGGTAGGCGGACGCGCAGCCGAGGAACTGGTATTTGAGTCTGTTACAACAGGCGCAGCCAACGATATAGAGAAGGCAACGTCCATAGCCCGCAGCATGGTTACCCAGTACGGTATGAGCAAGCGTTTTGGCCTTATCGGACTTGAAACGGTTGAGAGTAAGTACCTGGATGGCAGGAGCGTACTTAATTGCAGTGAGGTTACAGCGGCACAGATCGACGAGGAAGTAATGCAGATTCTTAAAGACAGCTACGAGCAGGCTAAGACGTTGCTTTCAAAGAACCGCGAGATCCTTGACAAGATCGCCGCTTACCTGATAGAAAAAGAAACCATTACCGGTAAGGAGTTTATGGAGATTTTTCGCAAAGAGAAGGGTATTCCTGAGAAGGGGGAAGGAAATGAGTCTGTTTGTGAAAACGATCAAGTGTCCGAAGTGCAAGAGCAGGAAGTACACGAAGGTTGACATGGAAAGCGAAAGTGAAGGGGTAAGCGGAGCAGTAGCGAATGCCTTCGATGTGGGAGGCAGATCCCGCATGGCAAGCGGTACAGCCATGGTTAAAGGAAATATGACGGAATACTTTAAGTGTTCCGATTGCGGGACAGTGTATCCGGTTCCGCGTGAGCGTTAGGAATTTCGGCACAGTGTACAGAGATGTATACTGTGCCGTTTTTTGCAAATTAATAATATCTTAAACACTGTCACATTTACCGTTGGTATTTCGTTATATATAATGTAAGTGAGAATGTAGCATTGGAGGGTGCATATGAAACACAGATTAGTATCAGCAGTTGCAATTTGCTCTGTATGTCTGCTCGCGGGCTGCGGTACGCAGACAACGACGGTATCCGACGACACAAAAGGAATAATAACGGTTTCAAACGAAATAAAGACTTCCAAGGAGTCGCCGGCTTCGTCAGAATCCCCTTCTTCGACGGAGAGTTCTGTATCAACAGAAACTACGGTTTCGACGGAGAGTAACGTTTCAAACGAAACTATAACTGACATCTATTATTCAAGTGACAACAGTGTGTCTCTTAAGATTAACTACGAAAATGATGCAGACGATAATACGGCTTTCATAGTAGACGGTGATACCGAGATCCCTGTTGATCTTATTATCGGACGATATGCTTTCGCCATCGAAAAGAAAGACATCGACGGAGACGGAGAGGGTGAGTACCTGATTGCAGAGAATGAAGGCGGCGGAAGTTCATGCAATATGAACGGACTAGTAATTGTCGATGTTGAAGGCGGAGAAACCAATCTTACAAGATACGACAGCGCCTATTTCAGCGAGATTTTAAGCAACAGAATAACAACTAAATATGATAACAAGGAATTCAACGAAATAGATATATATATTGACGGCGAGCGGGACCAATATGTACGAAGCGTATATCCCCTTCCTGTCAACGAGGAGGACGGAGAATTTGCTTCTTTTTGCTGGACTGATATAGTTTATATCCAGCTTATCGACGGCGAGGTCTGGCTCTCGGCCCCCGCGGGATTTACGCATACCAACAACCGGATCCCGCATTACGAAGAGGTGTTTAACGTAACCGCACCCATAACTGTTAATCCGGACAAGACCATCGAAGTGGGAGCCATCAGGCCTTATACCTCCAGTTCGCTTATTGATTACGAACTCTTACCCATTGAAAAAGAATCCGAAGTCTACTCCTGTTTCTTTGACGTAACTCACGACGGAATAGGAGATCTGATCCGCGTAACTTATATCACCGCCGACGACTTTGACGGAAACTTAACAGAGAATACATTTCATAACGGTGCGTTCGGATATGTCAAGGTTTATTCGGATCTTGAGGGAAGTGACTATTTCGACGAACAGCTTGATAAAGTCGTTCTTCCTTTCTGGGGAACCGAATATGCCTATGCTCATACCGGTAACAGGCAGGTATTTGTGACAACTGTGGATTCTAAGGCTTATCTTGTAACAACGAGTCTTTACGACGGACAGGGGAGCTCATATTACAGTTACGAAGTTTTCTTTTTGGGACCTGATATGATATATCATAAAGACGGCGCAAGGCTTGAATTTGAAACGGAGACGCCGCCCGACACTACGGCATTTTTTGAGGGGCTTAACAAGTGGATCAACGAGGATTCGGTGCTTCTCATGGCAGCAGATATCGAACTCGATCCCTCGATGTACTATTCAACGAAAGGCAATGTCCTCAACCCGGAAGTCTATTATTCGCAGCGGAGATAGTAAGCTATAAACATTCGTTGCAAAATCTCCCGGGGCATGCTATGTTACAGTTATGTTTAACACAGATGAGGAACTGAGTAAACTTCCCCATAAACCGGGATGTTATATCATGCACGACGAATCGGATAACGTGATCTATGTGGGTAAGGCCGTAAACCTGTATAACAGGGTGCGGTCTTATTTTCGTGAGTCGACAAAGAAAACGCCCAAGATCCAGCGCATGGTAAGCCTCATCCATCATTTTGAATATATCGTGGTCGATTCGGAACTTGAAGCTCTGGTTCTGGAAAACAACCTGATCAAAGAATACAATCCCAAGTACAATACACTTCTCAAGGATTCTAAGACCTACCCGTACATTAAGGTTTCTTTATACGATCAGTACCCCAAGATCTCAATGGTTCGAAAGTCTGCAAGGGACAAAGCAAAATATTTCGGACCCTTCACAAGTGCCCAGGCTGTAAATGACACCATATCGCTGCTTAATGCAACTTACGGTCTTCGAACCTGCAACAGGCATTGCGAGAAGGGTGTGGCGAACGGAAGACCATGCCTTAACTATCACATGGGAAGGTGTATGGCCCCATGCACGGGCGAGGTGGATCCCATAGAGTATGGGCAGCGCATCGATGCCGCCATGGATTTCATGAACGGCAATGACAAGACGATCCTTCGGGAACTTACGGATAAGATGCAGGCCGCATCCGACGCGCTTGATTTCGAGAAGGCCATGGAATACAGAGATCTGATCGAGGGCGCCAAGCGTATAATCGAACGTCAGAAGATAACCGACACGGACGAGGGCGACAGAGATATCATCGGTATCGCTGCGGATGACACCGATGCCGTGGTTCAGGTTTTCTTTATGCGCTCGGGTAAAATGATCGGCAGGGAGCACCATCATATCGGCGAGATCGAAGGCGCGTCCAAGCGAGAGATCCTCACGGAATTCGTTAAGCGTTACTACTCGGGAACGCCCTTTGTTCCGCGGGAGATAATGCTTCCCATGGAAATAGACGAATCCGATATGATCGAAGAGTGGCTCAGCCTTGTTAAGGGTGTAAAGGTCAAACTCCTGATCCCCAAGGTGGGTGCCAAAGAGCGGCTTGTGGAGCTTGCCAACAACAACGCGGGAACCGTTCTTGACAGGGACCGCGAGAAACTGATCATAGAGGAAAAGACCACACGCGGCGCCATGGAGGAACTTTGCAGGCTCCTGGGTCTTCCGGATGCTCACAGGGTGGAGGCTTTTGATATTTCCAACACAAACGGGTTCGAGAACGTGGGCTCCATGGTGGTATTTGAAGACGGAAAGCCTGTCAAGGGGGATTATCGCAAGTTTAAGATTCGCTCCGTGGAAGGCCCCGATGATTACGCCTGCATGTATGAGGTCCTTTCACGCCGTTTCCTTCACGGCTTTAATGAAAAAGAACAGCTGGACAGGGAGCAGCTTGAGAGATCCTACGGCAGTTTTGCCCGTTTCCCGGATCTTTTGCTCATGGACGGCGGTAAAGGTCAGGTAAATGTTGCGAAGCGTGTTCTTTCTGAATTAAGGCTTGATATCCCGGTGTGCGGTATGGTCAAGGATGATAACCATAACACAAGAGGGCTCTATGTGGAGGGCGAAGAAATCGGAATCAAGCGTACTTCCGAGGCATTCAAGCTCATTACCCGTATCCAGGATGAAGCCCACAGATTTGCCATAGAATACCACAAGAGCCTTCGAAGCAAACAGCAGGTTCACTCGGTACTTGATGAGATTACGGGAATCGGTCCCGCAAGGCGCAAGGCCCTCATGAGGAGCTTTGATTCCATTAACGACATCAAAGAAGCGTCCGTGGAACGCCTTGCCGCCGTGGACGGTATCACACAGGATGTGGCGGAGAAGGTTTACGAATTTTTTCATAGATAGAAATAGCGGTTATAATGTGTTAAAATCAAAGTATTAGGGAAACCAAGGAGGGTTACACATGGCAACAGTTGGACTTAACGTCATAATTGAGAAGTTTAAACTTGAAAATCTGACGCCTCAGGTAGATACGTCCCACATCAAGATCACCCAGCCCGATATCAATCGTCCGGCTCTTCAGATCGCGGGATACTTCGAGCACTTTGATGCGACAAGACTTCAGATCATAGGGTTTGTTGAATATACATATATGGAGAATCTCTCCACCAAAAAGAAACGGGAATCCTATGAGCAGCTCCTTGCTTACGACATTCCTGCCATTGTATTCTGCCGCGAACTTGTTCCGGACGAGATATTCCTTGAAATGGCTGTCGCCCGCAGCATTCCGGTCCTTATGACCAAGAAATCCACATCCGATTTCATGGCCGAGATCATCAGATGGCTCAACGTTAAGCTTGCTCCCTGTATCGTGGTGCACGGCGTACTTGTCGATGTATACGGCGAAGGCGTGCTGATTACGGGTGAAAGCGGTATCGGTAAATCCGAGGCGGCCCTTGAACTTATAAAGCGCGGACATCGTTTGGTTTCCGATGATGCGGTAGAGATCCGCAAGGTGAGCGATGATACCCTTATCGGTTCCGCACCGGACGTGACCAAGCACTTTATCGAACTTCGCGGTATCGGTATCGTGGATGTTAAGACATTGTTCGGTGTTTCTTCCGTCAAGGATACCCAGAGCATCGATCTTGTCATCAAACTCGAGGAGTGGAGCAAGGACAAAGAATACGACAGACTCGGCCTTGACGAACAGTACACGGAATATCTTGGCAACAAGGTCGTATGCCACAACATTCCTATCCGCCCCGGTCGTAACCTCGCCATTATCTGCGAGTCCGCAGCGGTTAACTACAGACAGAAGAAAATGGGCTACAACGCAGCTCAGGAATTCTACAAGAGAATACAGGAAAACTTCGCAAAGAAGAGAGAAGAGGAATAGCATGGGAAAGTACGTTTTTGGAGTTGATATCGGCGGTACAACCGTTAAGATCGGTCTGCTTACAACTGCAGGCGAAATGGTTGACAAGTGGGAGATAGTTACCCGCAAGGAAGACAAGGGTGCGAACATTCTTCCCGACGTGGCTGCATCAATTGAAGCCAAGTTAAAAGAAAGATCCATAGACAAGTCTGAAGTTGAAGGCATCGGCATTGGAGTTCCGGGACCCGTTACCGCAGACGGCATCGTATTAAGAGCCGTTAACCTTGGCTGGGGAAGACTGAACATCGCAGAAAAAATGGAGGAACTTACCGGAATTAAGTCAAACGGCGGTAATGATGCCAATGTTGCAGCACTCGGTGAAATGTGGAAGGGCGGCGGCATGGGCTTTAACAGCATCGTTATGGTTACGCTTGGAACCGGTGTCGGCGGCGGAATAATCATCGACGGAAAGATCCTTACCGGTGCCCGCGGTGCAGGCGGCGAGATCGGCCACATCCACGTTAAGGACGGTGAGACCAGAACCTGCGGCTGCGGTAACCACGGTTGCTTTGAGCAGTATGCAAGTGCTACAGGACTTTCGTTCCTTGCTTCGGAACAGTTTAAAGCATGGAAGGGAAATACCTGCCTTACGGGCAATGACCTTTCAGCCAAGGCTGTGTTTGACGGAGTCAAGGCAGGGGATGAGCTTTGCAAGAATATAGCTAAGGAATACGGAGATTATCTTGGAAAGGGTCTTGCGGTCATTACTTCCACCATCGATCCCGAGGCTATCGTTATAGGCGGCGGTGTATCCAAGGCAGGACAGATCCTCATAGATTATCTTAAGCCCGCATTTAACGAGACGGTATTCGGGGATTGCAGAGATGTTGAGATCAAGCTTGCAACCCTCGGTAATGACGCAGGAATGTACGGCGCAGCCAAGCTTGTGCTGTAAGTGATTGGATACAGTGAGCATTTTGAACATTAATGTAAAAGAAAGACTAACCGGAATAATACCTGAAGACAGAGTGCTGGAGAACGCCCCCATGAAGGACTATTCAACCTTCAGAGTGGGAGGCCCCGCCAAGGCTCTGGTCACGGTCTTCACGGTTTCGGAACTGGGTAGCCTTACCGGGTTTCTTAAGAGCGAGAACCTGCCCTACATGATCCTTGGAAACGGAAGCAACATTCTTGTATCGGATCAGGGCTACGAAGGCGTTGCCATCAGACTTGGCGGCGACTTTGAAAAGGTTGCGATCCAAGGTAATTCGGTGCAGGCAGGGGCAGGGGTTCTTCTCACAAAACTTGCTCTTACGGCGCAGCAGGAAGCTCTTTCGGGCATTGAATTTGCCTACGGGATCCCGGGAACCCTCGGGGGTGCCATGGTAATGAACGCGGGAGCTTACGGCGGTGAAATGAAGGATGTGACAGTGTCTGTGGATGTCCTTGACGAAACCGGCAGCGTAAGGACTCTTACGGCAGCAGAAATGGCCTTTGGATACAGGGACAGCGTCATTAAGCACAGGTCATTGATCGTTCTTTCCGCGATGCTTAAACTTAAGTCCGGTGACAGAGATGCCATTATGTCGGTTATGCAGGAGCATATGAATGCCCGCAGATCCAAGCAGCCTTTGGAATATCCCAGCGCAGGTTCAACTTTCAAGAGACCCGAAGGGTATTTCGCAGGTAAGCTCATACAGGATGCGGGACTCTCCGGCAAGAGCATCGGAGGTGCCCAGGTTTCGGAGAAACATTGCGGTTTTGTGATCAATCGAGACGGAGCGACTGCCAAGGATATAGATGAACTTATGAATTATGTGAAGGCTCAGGTCAAGCGCACAAGCGGCGTGGAACTTGAACCCGAAGTTATTAAGATCGGTGAATTCTGATACAGAGGTAGCATAAAGTGAGACTGGTTGTTGTAACGGGTATGAGCGGCGGAGGCAAAAGGACCGCCATGAAGATGCTGGAAGATGCGGGCTATTATTGCGTAGACAATCTTCCGGTTCAGCTTATCGACAAGTTCATAGAGCTTGTGGGTGGCCGTGACATGGAATTTTCAAAGGTTGCCCTCGGTCTTGATGCCCGCGCGGATATGCCATTTGACAAGGTGGTTGAAGCCCTTAACAACATCCGCAAGAATGCGGTCAGGCTCGATATTTTGTTCCTGGAGTGCAATGACACTGTTCTTTTAAAGCGTTACAAAGAAACCCGCCGGATGCATCCTCTTTCGGGTAACGGCCGGGTTGAAGACGGAATTGCCAAAGAACGTGAGATCCTGCGGGAAATCAAAGCAGGCGCCGATTATGTTATCGACACTTCGAACCTTCTGACCCGTGAGCTTAAGGAAGAGATCGACAAGATATTCGTAGAGGATAAGGCCTACGATAATCTGATGGTCAATATCATTTCTTTTGGATTTAAGAACGGGATACCCCAGGACGCGGATCTTGTATTCGATGTGAGATTCCTGCCCAATCCCTTCTATGTGGATGAGCTAAAGCGCCTTACGGGGCTTGACAAGCCGGTTCAGGACTACGTAATGGGATTTAAGGAAGCGGAGCAGTTCCTGGATATACTTGAGAGCATGTTACGTTTTCTTTTGCCTAATTATATTAAAGAAGGCAAGAATCAGCTGGTGATCGCCATCGGGTGCACCGGCGGTCACCACAGGAGCGTAACTCTTGCGGAGCGTCTGTATCAGCGGGTTGCGCGCATCGGTAATTACGGAATAACCATCACTCACAGAGATGTTCGGGTAAACAGGTAGACAATATGTCTTTTTATACAGAAGTTAAGGATGAAGCGGCACTTATCATTCCTGCTGACAAACATTGCAAAATTGCCGAGCTTTCGGCATTTTTTGCTTTCTATGCAAAGCACGCTGCAGGTGAGGGGAGGAGCCTTTTGTTTTCCCCCGAAAATGAGCAGGCCTACAGAAAGTGCTTTACATTATTGACTAAAGCATTTAATATAGAAACTGAGTTTTTAGGTGAAACTACGGAAGGCCTCAGGGAATATACCGTGTTTTCCTCGGATATGCCGGAGTTTAACAAGGTTATGTCGGCTGTTTCTCTTAACAATTCAGCGCAGATCCTTGCAAGGGACTGTTGCCGGAGGGCATTTTTAAGGGGAGCATTTCTGTCGGCAGGTTTCATTGCGGATCCCAATACGGGATACCATTTTGAGATCACCGTTTCGGATGAAGCGAAGGCAAATCTGCTTATCGGATTGTTTGAAGGCTTTGAGATCAAGGCCCGCAAGTCGGTCCGGAAGAAACAGTTCGTGGTTTACATCAAGGAATCGGAAGCAATTTCGGACGTTCTCAACGTGATCGGAGCTCACAAGGCTATGTTGTCGCTGGTGGAGGCCCGTATCGTAAAGGACGTACGTAATGACGTCAACAGGCGTAATAACTTTGATACCGCCAATATAACCAAGGCGGTGAATGCGGCTTCAAGACAGATAGAAGATATTTCCTATATACGGCAGGTCGAGGGGGTCGATAATCTGCCGGAATCGCTTAGGGAGATAGCAGAAGTAAGGATTGCCCATCCGGAAGCTTCGCTGACAGAGCTGGGAGGATTGCTTGATCCGCCTGTAGGCAAGTCGGGGGTGAACCACAGGCTCAGGAAACTGAGTGAGTATGCTGATGCCCTCAGGGGTCGTGTTAAGTCTGAAAAGACTTGAAGGGAGAGATTATGACTAAGAGAAATATTGAGATCCGATTGGCTAACGGCCTGGATGCCAGACCCGTTGCCATGCTTGTTCAGGTTGCAAGTCAGTATGACAGTTCGGTTTATATCGAATCCGGTGACAAGAGAGTCAACGCCAAGAGCATCATGGGTATGATGAGCCTTGGACTTGATATCGGCGAAAAGGTTACCGTTTCCGCAGACGGCTCTGACGAAACGGCAGCAGTTGAAGGCATAGAGAGTTTTTTAAGCGGCAAGGAAGCATAAACTGACAGATTCGACTATGAAACTTCTTTTTATATTTAACCCCAGAGCGGGTAAAGAAACTGTAAAGAACAGGCTCGGTGATATCATCGAGCTTTTTTCTTCCTTAGGGCATGTTACGACGGTGATGGCAACAAGCGCTGCCGGAGATGCCGTAAGATTCGTGCGGGAAATGGACGACGGATATGACCGTGTTATCTGCGCGGGCGGAGACGGCACTCTCGACGAAGTGGTCAGCGGAATGTACGGGCGGGAGCACAAGGTTCCAATCGGATATATCCCCGCAGGAAGTACCAATGATTTTGCCGTATCCCTTGGAATTCCCGTGAGAGTTATGGATGCTGCGAAGGCTTCGGTCTCGGATCACATATTTGACTGTGATCTTGGCTTGTTTAATGGCCGGCCTTTTGTATATGTTGCTGCCTTCGGCGCGTTTACTGAGGTTTCCTACGAGACTCCCCAGAATGTTAAGAACGTATTCGGACACACGGCCTACATAATGGAAGCTTTGAAGCGTCTCGGAGATATCAGGAGCGCATCCTTAAAGGTGACTACTGATTCCATGACGATTGAGGATGATTTCATATACGGAATGATCACCAATTCAAGTTCGGTTGGCGGGATAAAGAATATAACAGGTCCTGCGGTAGATTTAAGTGACGGCCTTTTCGAAGTGACATTGGTTCGAAATCCCAAGACCCCGGCTGACATGAACGCCATAATCACAGGCCTTATGAACAGGGAGTACTCTACGGATGCGCTGTACTCCTTTAAGGCGGAGCACATCACCTTTGAATTTACGGAACCTGTTTCCTGGACTTTGGACGGTGAATTCGGCGGCGAAGAAAGAAACGTTGAAATACGGAACATGAAAGGCGAAATGCGGATAGCAGTGAAATAACAGTCCTATAAAAGGGAGGATGCCGGGTAAGAATATCTTACCCGGCATTATTATGAAAAAGTTTTTGTAAAAGCAACTCTTGTAAGCTTTTTTTGTTTTCTATGGTAACACTATAAATCACAATAATGAAAAAAGAATGTGCACGCGTTTAACGATTCGAAAACAAAATGTGAACAAACTGTAAACATGAGTTTTTCCCGTAAATACAGGCAACAGCCAATTAACGGGGACTGATCGGATAGTTAACAGAGTCCTTTAGGACGATTATTTGAACTCCACCGTAACAGTTTTCATAACCTGAGGTTCAAGTGGTCTGTCCATATAATTCGTTGCGGTCTCTGCAATCCTGTTTACAACATCCATTCCTTCGATAACTTTACCGAATGCAGCGTAGCTTCCGTCGAGATGAGGGGAAGTTTTGTGCATGATAAAGAACTGGCTTCCCGCAGAATCGGGATCCTGAGCTCTTGCCATTGAGATTACGCCTTCGGTGTGCTTAAGATCGTTCTTAACTCCGTTGCTTGCAAATTCTCCCTTGATCTCATAACCGGGGCCTCCCATTCCTGTGCCTTCCGGACATCCTCCCTGGATCATAAATCCTCTGATAACTCTGTGGAATATAAGACCGTCGTAGAATTTCTTCTGTACAAGATCCACAAAGTTCTGTACTGTAATAGGGGCAATATCGGGGTAAAGCTCAAGTACTATCTTACCGCCGTCTGCCATGGTGATCGTAACTATGGGTTGTTCTGCCATGATGATTCCTTCTTTCTTATGGTGTTAATCGCTGTAGATTATGATATAAGAGATTCGGGAGATTGTAAATGAAAAGAATCATTTTTGTGATGCGAAAAAGAATCTGCATAAAAGACCGGATCTGCCTTGTACGCAGGATGAAAAAGGAAAACGTAAAGGTTTCTTTTTCAAATGCGGCGAAGATGGCGGTTTCGGACTGTATGGATCCTGAAGCCTTAGTCTGTACCGACGATCAGGTATTGCAGGCGCTCATGCGAAAAGAAGGCGGGGACGCCATAGTCGTAATCCGTTCCGAAAATGACATGGACGGGTGCGATGCTACCTATTTCCTGATGGATCCGGCCAACGCGGAATTTACATATTATGACAGGGTATACAGGCGCATGCACGATATCCCCTGGGAAATACTCATGACAGAGCGCCTTATAATAAGAGAGACTGTTGAAAGCGACGTGGATTCTTTTGTAAAGATCTATGCGGAACCGGGAATGACTGACTACACGGATCCTCTTTACGATGCGGATAGCGAAAAGAAATATATCAGAGAATACAGGGACAAGGTCTACGCAGTCCAGGGATTTGGGATCTGGACGGTGATCTTAAAAGAAACCGGCGAAATCATAGGGCGTGCGGGGCTGACTTCCCGGGCCGGATTTAACGGAGTCGAGGTCGGCTTTGTTATAGGAAGAAAGTGGCAGAACAGGGGTCTTGCCACGGAGGCTGTAAAGGCTGTAACAGAATTCGGTATGAAAGAACTTCGGTTTAATCCCGTATATGCGCTGGTTTCAGAGGGTAACGCCCCATCAGAGAAGGTTTTGTGTAAATGCGGTTTTACATTTAAACATAAGACCGTCGCGGAGGGAAAGGAGTATCAGCTCTTTACATATGTGGATTATTAACAAAAACAAGACCCCATATCTGTGAATTCTTAACAAAAATGTGACAAAGCGATAAATAGTGTTTGCTTTTGTTGTGCAAAATGCCTATTATAGAATTAGTGAAACCGCTTGCATATGCACAAGATTTAATAAAAGCAGAAGGGTATTGATTATGGCAAAAGCAGACGCTGTTCAAGTTTCTTCAGGCAAGAAGGAAGGATTCTTTCAAAAGCTGTGGCGGTACAAAACACTGACTCTCATGTGCGTACCTGCCATTTTGTTCTTTTTCTTTTTCAGTTACGTGCCTCTGCCCGGCATCTGGGTAGCATTCGTTAAGTACAACTATCAGAAGGGAATATTCGGAAGTAAGTTTGTGGGGCTTCAGAACTTTGAGTTCATGGCTCAGTCCGGCAAGCTCTGGAACCTTACCAGGAATACCATCCTTTATAATATCGCCTTCATTATCCTGGGAAACCTGTTTGCGGTATTCATGGCAATCCTTCTTAATGAGATAAGATCCAAGGTCTTTAAGAAGGTTTCACAGACCATGATGTTCCTGCCTTACTTTATTTCCCACGTTCTTATCGGCGTGCTGGTATTTAACTTCTTAAACTACGATACGGGTTTTGTTAATTCAATCCTTGTGAAGATGGGACTTGAAAGATGGCAGCCCTATGCGGATCCCACCTGCTGGCCTGTGATATTGATATTCATTTATCTCTGGCAGCAGAGCGGTTACAACTCGGTTGTTTATTTTGCAGCCATCATGGGTATTGACGGCGAGATAATCGAGGCTTCCCGTGTTGACGGCGCCAATGCATTCCAGAAGATACGCTACATTATTTTGCCGAGCCTTCGTCCCACCATCGTTATTCTTCTTCTCTTTGCGCTGGGCGGAATCGTTAAAGGTAACTTCGGTCTCTTCTACAATATCATCGGTACCAACCCGCTTCTTTACGATACCACCGATATTATCGAGACCTTCGTATATCGTGCTTCCATGACGGACTTTAATTTCTCCACGGCGTCCGCGGTTGGATTCTATCAGTCAATTATCGGATTTGTAATAGTTATGACGGTCAATTACATCGTTAAGAAGATTGAACCGGACTATTCGCTGTTTTAAGGAGGGATTATGGCTAAGAATAAAGATTTGGACATGGTCTCCAGCTCGGCAAAAGTAAAGCTTGGCGTTTCGGATATTATCGTGCGAGGAATCGGATATCTTGTGGCTTCGCTGTATGCCCTGGCTTGTATCTTTCCCTTCCTTGTAATTCTCGGCAGTTCATTTTCGTCCGAGAGTTACCTGAACCTTCACGGTGTACAGCTAATTCCGGGAGAGTTCTCCACGGAAGCTTACCGCGCGGTTATGAAGACAGGCCTTATCTGGCGCTCATATATCGTAACCATCATTCTTACACTTGTGGGCACCACCATCGGTCTTTCGGTTATCTCAATGACCGGTTACGCACTGCAGAGAAAGGACTTCCCTTTCAGAAACGGAATATCTTTTTATATTTACTTTACAAGCCTTTTCTCGGCGGGACTTGCTCCCTACTACCTGATCATGACTCAGGTATATCAGCTTAAGGACAGCTACTTTGCCGTTCTTTTGCCCCTTATGATGTCGCCCTGGCTCATCATCCTCATGAAGAACTTCGTTAAGAGCATTCCTCATGAGATCACGGAATCCGGCAAGATCGACGGAGCCGGAGACATGAAGATATTTACGGCGCTCATTCTCCCCATGCTTAAGCCGGCACTTGCCACTATCGGTCTGTTCTTGGCCCTTGGATACTGGAACGAGTGGTATCAGTCTTCACTTTTCTTAAGTTCGAGAGTGAACGTTAAGCCTCTTCAGTACATGCTTTACGAGACGGTCAACAAGACCGACGCACTTAAGAATACGGTTGCGGGTCAGTATGTAGTCATCACCGATATCCCTTCAAACACGGTTAAGATGGCAACGGCAATGCTTGCAACGGGCCCCATTGTTTTGCTTTATCCTTTCGTGCAGAAATACTTCATCAGCGGTATTACCGTTGGTGCCGTAAAGGGTTGATCAATCTGGTTATTACCCGGATGACCGGGATAACATATAACACATAGGAGGAAATTATGAAAAAGAAACTGTTAGCAGTATTACTTGCTGCAACCATGGCTCTTGGTCTTACCGCTTGTGGTAATGGCGGCGGCGCCAAGAAGGTTGACACAAGAGAACATGTTAAGATCACTTACATGTTCACCGGTTCCAAGCCCGAGGGTGCGGCTATGGACAGATTCCAGGAAATGAACAAGAAGCTTAACGAGATCCTCACCGAGAAGTGCAATGCTGAGCTTGAGTTCTACTGGATCGGCTGGACCGATTATCTTTCTGTTTACAACATGAACATCGCAGCAATGGATGGTACCGTAGACCTTATCGGTACTGCTTCCGACTGGCTTGATGCTTGGCCCAATGCCAAGAACGGCGGTTTCAAGATCCTTACCGAGGATATGCTTAAGACCTATGCTCCCAAGACATGGGAAAGCGTTCCGAAGGATCACTGGGAACTCTGCAAATATGACGGAGACATCTATCTGATGCCCGAAGATAACTATGCTCAGTGGACCAACCATGGTTATATCTATCGTCTTGACTGGGCTAAGAAGGCAGGTCTTGCAAACGGCGTTAAGAGCTGGGAAGACATGACCACCTACTTTAAGTATGTTACCGATAACAAAGATGCTCTTGGCATCAACGTTGCATGGGATTCCGACGGAACTCACAACGTACAGATGGCAAGTGGCTGGGTAGCATCACACTCCAAGTTCGTTCCCGTTGACGGTATCTGTACTGCAGCTCTTTGGGGCGGCACCAAGGATGACCTTTACACCATCGTTACACCCGCATACACCGACACCCAGATGATGGTTGACTTCGCTAAGATGATGAAGGAATGGGATACCATGGGCGTTTGGAAGACAGACGTTCTTAACAACACCACCTCCACCAACAGAGATGACTATCGTGTGGGTCTCGTGGCAGCAGAACAGCACCACACTCAGACCTGGACAGACCTTTGCTCCAAGTCTCCTTCAAACACTATTTACAATGATCCTAACGCAGAAAGCGGCTTCTTCTACTTTGGTGAAGAAACCGACAACGTAGTAGCTCTTTCCATTACCCACGGTGCTATGGCTGTTTCCGCAGCTTCCAAGAACCCTGAGAGAGCTCTTATGGTTTACGACTTACTCAGAAACGATCCCGATTGCTACAGACTTATCAACTACGGTATCGAAGGCATTTCTTACGAAATCGACTCCAACGGATATCGTACAACTCCCGCAAGCTACAATCCCGATACCGACAATGTCGGCGGTGCTACCAGCTGGTGGTGGGGACGTAACGATGACCTTGAGCTTAAGGATGCTACCAGAAACTGGCCTGCAATCGAAGCTCTTTACAAGGACTACGACAAGATCAAGATCGACTATCCTTACGGACAGTTCGTTCCCGATGTTGACAGTATCTCCGCTAAGATCCAGAACTGTAACGAAGTATTCGGAAACTATATGAAGCAGATCGCTTACGGCAAGTACACAGGCGCTGCAGAAGACATCGTTGCTGAGATGCAGGCAGCTCTTAAGCAGGCAGGTATCGAAGACGTCACCGCTGAATTACAGAAGCAGTTTGACGCTCTTTACAAGAAATAATTAGGCAATATGTCATGAGGGAGGGTGCTTGCGCACCCTCCTTTTTCATGCTAAAATAGGGTGGGTTGTGGTATAGTTTGACATAGAAAGTGAGATCAACCGTGAGGAAGAAATCAATACTTGTAGTTGATGATGACAAGGAAATGCTCAAAATCATAAGGATGTTCCTGATGGATGACTACCAGGTCGCCATCGTGGACAACGGAAGGCAGGCTATAGAGTATATAGTTAAACATACTCCTGATCTGATCCTGCTTGACTACATGATGCCTTTATTTGATGGCCCTCACGTGTTGGAGATAATACGCAAGAGAGAGGCATCCCGTAAGTTGCCTGTTATCTTTCTTACCGCAGTCAGCGAGAGAGAGCAGATTATGCAGTGCCTCAAGCTTAATCCTCAGGGTTACATAGTCAAGCCCGTATCGAGGGAGGATCTGCTCCAGCGTGTACGCGAGGTCCTGGACAAGGACGAATATGGTATATTTGGGATATGATGTATTATGATTAACGAAACTTTTAAAGCAATGCTCGGACAGAAGTCCGTGATCAGAAATCTTTCGGAATTTGCTACTAAGAGGGGACAGGAGATAGGATACGAGAATGTATTTGACTTCAGTCTCGGCAATCCTTCGGTTCCCGTACCCGAAGCATTTACGAAAGAAATGATAGATCTTCTCAATACCCGCAGTACAATGGAACTTCACGGGTATTCTCCCAGTCTTGGTATCGAGTCAGTCAGACAGGCGGTAGCCGATTCCCTTAACAGACGATTCGGCATGACCTATAAGGCTTCAGACATCTTTATGACCAGCGGCGCCGCAGGTGCAGTGGCTCATGCAATCAGAGCCGTTACAGTTCCCGGCGACGAGGTCATTGTTTTTGCCCCTTATTTCCCTGAGTACAATCATTACGTGGGCGGCACCGGCGCCGTTCTTAAGCTTGTACCTCCGGATACCAAGGCCTTCCAGATCGATTTTGATAAGTTTGAAGAGATGCTCACTCCTTCGGTTAAGGCGGTGCTCGTTAACACTCCCAATAACCCTACAGGCGTGGTTTATTCAGAGGAAACACTTGAAAGACTTGCTTCCATACTCAGAGCCAAGTCCAAGGAATTCGGGTTCCCTATCTACCTTATTTCAGATGAACCTTACAGAGAGATCCTTTTCGGAGGAGCGAAGATCCACTTTGTTTCTTCATATTATGAGCACAGCATCTGCTGTTATTCTTTTTCCAAGTCACTTTCCGTACCGGGTGAAAGAATCGGTTATATAGCCGTTAATCCTGCAGATCCCGACTCAACTACCATTGCAACCATGTGCGGACAGATCTCCCGCGGTATCGGACATAACTGCCCGCCTTCCATCATACAGCTTGCAGTTTCCAAGTGTCTGGATATTACCTCAGACATGAGCGTATACGAAAAGAACATGCAGCTTCTTTACGGAGAGCTTGTTCACCTTGATTTCGAGGTCGTTAAGCCCGGCGGAACCTTCTATATCTTCCCCAAGGCTCTTGAAGAGGATGCGGTTGCTTTCTGCAACAAGGCCCTTAAGTACGACCTTGTGCTGGTACCTGCGGATTCCTTCGGATGCCCCGGGTATTTCCGAATGGCTTACTGCATAGATACAGAGAAAGTCGAGCGTTCCCTTACTGCTCTTCGCAAGTTTGTGGCTGCGGAGTATTAAGGGCGTGCTGTTAAGAATTCATTAAGTACACAATGATATCCTATATCATAGCACGATCGATGGTTATGACGATTTGAATTATGCGAGGTATAGGGTATGACAGAGTGTAAGCGCAAATATAAAAGTCCATTATACGGGAGACTGCTGTCAGGGAGTCTCTTTTTCGTTATTCTTTTGTGCGTCATCATGGGCATCAGCGGTTATTTTCTTTTTAAAGACCGAATGATGAGCCAGTATCGGTCGCATCTAAACTCCATTCTTAAATTTACCAACGATATCATCAACGTGGATAATTTAAAGACTGTTACGGAAACCTTCGACAGGAACGAGTATTACGAGCTTCTTGTCAATCTTTTCGACAGCGCAAGGCGGGAATATGATCTTGAAGACATAGTTATGGGTCTTCCCGTGAAAGAAGGGGATGACATAAAGATCTACATGATCGTTACGGGTTTGCTGCCGGATGAACGTTCGGGAACCAACCGAAAGGAGATCCCCTTACCGGAACTTGGGGATGATTACGGATATATATTGGATCCGGAATTCAAGGAATATCTCTATGACCAGTATATTAATTCCCACGAGATAGAGTACAACCAGTCAAGGAACGAATATGGTAATACCTACAATGCTGCAATGACCATAAGGGACGAGAACGGTGAACCCGTTGCGGATCTGACCGCCGGTATCAGCCTTGAGTTTATTGAACGGACAATGCGGTCTTATCTTATCAATCTTCTGATAATAACCATTGTTCTCGGCGCATTGTTTATCTTCTCCATCATGCAGTGGCTTAATATCCGCGTATTAAGGCCCGTAAAGAAGATCGAGCAGGCGGCGGTAGACTTTGAAGCAAGGAGCCAGAAGGAAAAGAATCCCGATGCCTTTGTTCTTGATATGCCCAAGCTTAAATCAGGGGACGAGCTCGAATCCCTCGCAAATACCCTTGGAAACATGTCACTCAGCATGAAGAGTTACGCTGAGGAATTGCTCGAGTCGGCGGTCAAGGTCGACATACTGGAGCTTGATCTTGAGGAGAGTAGAAAGAAAGCCATGAGGCTTTCGGAGCTTGCCACCAAAGATGCTTTGACGGGTATCCGTAACAAGACGGCCTACAGTCAGGAAGTTGAGAATATTAAGATCCAGATGGCAGCCGGAAACAAGTTCTTTGGCGTTGCCATGATCGATATGAACGACCTTAAGTACGTAAACGATACTTTCGGCCACGAGAAGGGCGATATAGCCATTAAGAAGCTTTGCAAAACCGTTTGTGAAGTATTTGAACATTCGCCCGTATTCCGTGTCGGAGGCGACGAATTCGTGGTCATCCTTCGGGGGACGGATTACGACAACGCTTTAAAGCTTACGAAGAAATTCTCCCGAATCATGGGGGCAATGCACATAGATGCAACACTTCCCGAGTGGGAGCGGATCAATGCCGCCGTGGGCTATGCCATCTTTGACGAGATCAAGGACTATTCCTACGAGGATGTCTTTGAGCGTGCTGACAAGAAGATGTACGACAACAAAGCGGAAACCAAGAAGAAGGGATAAAAGAGATCCCATCCGTGTTTTATAGTTTTTTTAGAATCTGACCTAATTTATTTATTGACATATCAGGGGTCGGGTGTTAGTGTATCTGTAGACATTAGCACTCGACCTTTTTGAGTGCTAACAACCCGAAAACCACACAACAGGTTGCTTCGGAGGAAGTTACAGTGGATCTTGACGAACGCAAATTTAAGATTTTGCAGGCAATAGTACGTAACTACCTTGAATCCGGCGAGCCGGTGGGCAGTCGTACGATTTCCAAATATACGGATCTGAACCTTAGTTCCGCCACCATTCGCAATGAGATGGCGGATCTTGAGGAGCTTGGGTATATCGTTCAGCCACATACCTCCGCGGGCCGTATCCCTTCCGACAAGGGCTATCGCCTGTATGTAGACCACATGCTTGCGGAGAAGGAAAAAGAAGTCGATGAGATGAAAGAACTTCTTTTGCAAAAGGAAGAAAAGATCGACTCACTCCTTAAGCAGGCGGCCAAGCTCTTAGCGGTCAACACCAATTATACCGCAATGGTTTCGGCTCCGAGCTACAATGCCAACAAGCTTAAGTTTATACAGCTTTCGCGCCTGGATGCTTCGCAGCTCTTAGCGGTAATAGTTACGGAAGGCAATGTTATCAAGAATCACATGATCCCCGTAACGGAGCTTATAGACGATGAGACGATGCTTAAGCTTAACATTCTGCTTAACACCCATTTAAACGGGCTCAGCATAGAGCAGATCAATCTTGGCATCATTTCAAGCATCAAGAAGATGGCAGGCATTCATTCCGACATAGTGAGCGATGTTATCGATGCTGTAGCGGATGCCATTCATTCCGATGAGGACCTTGAGATCTACACAAGCGGAACTACCAATATCCTTAAATATCCCGAGCTTGCGGATAAAGAAAGGGTTGGCGAACTGCTTAACACCTTCGAGCAGAAGGATTCGCTGAATGAACTTGCTTTGTCCGGCCTTTCCAATGACGGAAACGGCATAAGGGTTTACATCGGCGAGGAATCCCCCATCGAAGGCCTCAAGGACTGCAGCGTGGTCACCGCAACCTACGAGCTTGAGAAAGGAGTCAAGGGTACCATCGGTATCGTGGGTCCCAAGCGAATGGACTACGAGAAAGTTGTCGGGACAGTAAAGAATATGATGAATCAGTTAGATTCCTTGTATAAGAAAGGATGATAGAGTTGGGCAATAACAAGGATAAAAAGGAATTGGAAAAAGAAGAAGCTCTTGAGGAGGCTTTAGGGGAAGCTGCAGAGGGTCTTGATCCGGAGGAGACGGAAGAGACTGAAGAACCTGCAGAATCCGACGAGGAAGTCGCTGAGGCTAAAGAGTCCGGTGATGAAGCAGCAGAACCCGATTCCGAAAAGGAAGGCTTCTTTAAAAAGAAAAAAGACAAGAAACTTACGGAACTTGAAGATAAGGTAAAGGAACTGACAGACGCCCGGATCCGCCAGATGGCAGAATTCGAGAACTTCAGGAAACGTACTGACAAAGAGAAATCCCAGATGTTTGACATTGGAGCCAAGAGTGTTATAGAGAAAATACTCCCGGTTGTGGACAACTTTGAAAGAGGTCTCGCAACGGTTCCCGAGGATCAGAAGGAAAGCCCCTTCGTAGACGGCATGAACAAGATCTACAAGCAGCTTATGACAGAGCTTGACAATCTCGGAGTTAAGCCAATCGAAGCCAAGGGCACGGAATTTAACCCGGACCTTCATAATGCGGTAATGCAGGTGGAGAGCGAAGAACTTGAAAGCGGTACTGTGGCTGAAGAACTTCAGAAGGGTTACACTTACCACGATATGGTTGTACGGCACTCAATGGTGTCGGTAGTTTCATAATATAAGTTAATGACAGGAGGATTAAAGATATGAGCAAGATCATAGGTATCGACTTAGGAACAACAAACAGCTGTGTAGCAGTTATGGAAGGTGGTAAGCCCACCGTTATCGCTAACGCAGAAGGCGCACGTACTACGCCGTCAGTAGTTGCTTTTACCAAGACAGGTGAGAGACTTATCGGTGAGCCCGCTAAGCGTCAGGCAGTTACCAACGCAGAAAAGACCATTTCTTCCATCAAGAGAGATATGGGTACAGACAGAGGCCGTAACATCGACGGCAAGAACTACAGCCCTCAGCAGATCTCCGCAATGATCCTTCAGAAACTGAAGGCAGATGCAGAGAGCTACCTTGGCGAGAAGGTTACAGAGGCTGTTATCACCGTTCCCGCATATTTCAACGACGCACAGCGTCAGGCGACCAAGGATGCAGGTAAGATCGCAGGTCTTGATGTTAAGCGTATAATCAACGAGCCTACCGCAGCAGCCCTTGCATACGGCCTTGATAATGAAAAAGAACAGAAAATCATGGTATACGACCTTGGCGGCGGTACCTTCGATGTTTCCATCATCGACATCGGTGAAGGCGTAATCGAAGTTCTTGCAACCAACGGTGATACACACCTTGGTGGTGATGACTTCGACCAGAGAATCACAGACTGGATGCTTTCCGAGTTCAAGAAGACCGAAGGTATCGATCTTTCCAACGATAAGATGGCTCTCCAGAGATTAAAAGAAGCTGCAGAGAAGGCTAAGAAGGAGCTTTCGAGCGCTACCACTACCAACATCAACCTTCCTTTCATCACTGCAACAAGCGAAGGCCCTAAGCACTTCGATATGAACCTTACAAGAGCTAAGTTTGACGAGCTCACCAATGACCTGGTAGAAAAGACAGCTATCCCCGTACAGAACGCCCTTAAGGACGCAGGACTTACAGCTTCCGATATCGGCAAGGTTCTTCTTGTAGGTGGTAGTACCCGTATTCCTGCAGTTCAGGAGAAGGTTAAACAGCTTACCGGTCACGAGCCTTCCAAGAGCCTTAACCCCGATGAGTGCGTAGCAATCGGCGCATCCGTACAGGGTGGTAAGCTTGCAGGCGATTCAGGTGCAACAGACATCCTTCTTTTGGATGTAACCCCTCTTTCACTTTCCATCGAGACCATGGGTGGTGTTGCTACTAGACTTATAGAGCGTAATACAACAATTCCTACCAAGAAGAGTCAGATCTTCTCAACCGCAGCTGATAACCAGACAGCCGTTGATATCAACGTAGTACAGGGTGAAAGACAGTTCGCGAAGGACAACAAGTCCCTTGGACAGTTCAGACTGGATGGTATCCCTCCGGCAATGAGAGGTGTTCCTCAGATCGAGGTTACATTTGATATCGATGCCAACGGTATCGTTAACGTATCCGCTAAGGATCTTGGTACAGGCAAGGAGCAGCACATCACCATTACCGCCGGTTCCTCAATGTCTGACGATGAGATCGACAGAGCAGTTAAGGAAGCTGCTGAGTACGAGGCTCAGGACAAGAAGCGTAAGGAAGCTATCGATACACGTAACGAAGCTGATTCCTTCGTATTCCAGACCGAGAAAGCTCTTAACGAAGTAGGCGACAAGGTTGAAGCTTCACAGAAAGAAACAGTAGAAGCTGATCTTAAGGCATTAAAGGATCTCCTTGAATCCACCAAGGATCAGGAGCTTAACGACAGCCAGATTAACGATATCAAGGCTGCAAAAGAAAAACTCATGAACGATGCCCAGGCACTCTTTGCCAAGGTTTACGAGCAGGCTCAGGGCGCTGCAGGCGCACAGGGCGCAGGTCCTGACATGAGCGGATTTGCAGGTGCAGGTCCTGATATGGGCGGTGCAGCAGGAAATGCCGGACAGGCTTCAGGCAAAGACGATAACGTAGTCGATGGTGACTACCGCGAGGTCTAATCTTCAGAAAAGCAGAATTAAATGAGGGACGGGCTATCCCGTCCCCCATTGAGGTTATAAGTAAATGGCAGATTCAAAACGTGATTATTACGAGGTCCTCGGAGTCGACAAGAACGCGGACGAGGATACTCTTAAAAAAGCATACAGGCAACTGGCCAAGAAATATCACCCCGATATGAACCCCGGTGACAAGGAAGCCGAAGCCAAGTTCAAGGAAGCCAGCGAAGCTTATGCCGTTCTTTCGGATCCGGATAAGAGACGCCAGTACGACCAGTACGGACATGCTGCATTTGATGGCGGTATGGGCCAGGGCGGCTTTGGAGGTTTCGATTTCTCCGGCGCCGATTTTACCGACATTTTCGGCGATCTTTTCGGCGATTTCTTTGGAGGCGGCAGATCAAGGAGTTCCAGGGGCGGCCCTCAGAGAGGTGCAAACCTTCGTACCAGCATCAGGATTTCTTTTACAGAGGCTGTATTTGGCTGCAAGAAGGAGCTTGAGCTTAACTTAAAGGATGAATGTAAGACTTGTCACGGATCAGGCGCCAAGCCCGGTTCCAAGCCCGAAACATGTCCCAAGTGTAAGGGACAGGGCCAGGTGGTATTTACACAGCAGTCCTTCTTCGGAACTGTAAGGAATGTGCAGGTTTGTCCCGACTGTCACGGTTCGGGCAAGATTGTAAAAGAAAAATGTCCCGACTGCGGCGGCGCAGGTTATATCAGTGCCCGTAAAAAGATCGAAGTTTCGATCCCTGCAGGTATCGATAACGGACAGAGCGTTCGTATAAGCGGCAAGGGTGAACCCGGAAGCAACGGTGGTGAGCGCGGTGATCTTCTGGTTGAAGTAATCGTTACACCTCATCCTATTTTCCAGAGGCAGGACGTTAATATCTACTCTTCCGTTCCGGTTTCTTTTGCAGTTGCGGCACTTGGCGGCGAGATACTGATAGATACGGTGGATGGCCGTGTTGCATACGAAGTTAAGCCAGGAACCCAGACGGATACCCGCGTAAGACTCAAAGGAAAGGGCGTTCCTTCCTTAAGGTACAAGGATGTCCGCGGTGACCACTATGTAACGCTTGTGGTTCAGACACCCGAGAAACTTTCAAAGGAAGCCAGAGAACTTTTGCGCGAGTTTGATGCCCTCACGGGAGATTCACTCAATGCAGTGAAGAACGCAAGCGGAAATGCATCAGGCGAAGGCACCGAGGACAAGAAAAAGAAAGGCTTCTGGAAATAAGTACATTTGACAATGGAATGATTATATGTCAATATGAAAGACGGTCGACAGTGGCCGTCTTTTTTGTGGTGAAATATGAGAAAACTTATCGGCGATAAAGCGTTTTACAAAAAGATTCTGGCGGTGGGCATCCCCATCATCGTACAGAACGGCATTACCAACTTTGTAAGCCTTCTTGATAACATCATGGTAGGCCGCGTAGGCACTGAGCCTATGTCCGGTGTTGCCATTATTAATCAGCTTCTTTTTGTGTTCTATCTGGGAATATTCGGAGCGATCTCAGGCCCCGGAATTTTTACTGCGCAGTACGTAGGGCAGAAGAATGATGAAGGTATCCGTTACACCGTCCGGTTTAAACTGCTGGTGGCTGTCCTTATATCGGCTCTTGGAGCATTGACCTTCGTGGTGTTTAAGGAACAGCTTATCACATTGTTCCTTCACGAGCAGGGCGAGGGAATAGATCCGGTTGCCACCCTTGATTACGCAAGTAAGTATCTGCTTGTGATGCTGGCAGGATTGCTTCCTTTTGCCATTACACAAAGCTATGCGGGCACTCTTCGTGAGTCAGGAGAGACTGTGGTGCCCATGACTGCAGGGCTTATAGCGGTGGGCGTTAATCTTTGCTTTAACTATATCCTGATCTTCGGTCATTTCGGCGCACCTAAGCTGGGCGTTGTGGGAGCGGCCATTGCTACGGTGCTTTCCCGCTTTGTGGAACTTGCTATCGTTATTATCTGGACGCACACTCATAAAGAAAGAAATCCCTTTGTTGTGGGACTCTATAAGGGCTTTAAGATCCCCGGCAACCTGTTTGTAAAGATCCTAGTAAAAGGTACGCCTTTATTCTTAAACGAGTTCCTGTGGTCCATGGGTATGACTGCACTTACTCAGTGTTATTCCACAAGAGGACTTGGAATAATAGCGGCATTTAACATTTCAAATACCATCACGAACCTCTTTAATGTGTTTATGATCTCCATGGGTACCGTAACGGCTATTACCATAGGACAGATCCTGGGTTCCGGTGATATGTCAAGTGTTGTGGATACGGATAACAAGATTATTGCTTTTTCCGTAGTGCTTTCTGCGTGTCTCGGTGTGATCCAGGCCTGCGTGGCCCCTTTCTTTCCACTCCTTTACAACACTTCGGACGATATCAGACACCTTGCCACCATGCTTATAAGGATCGGTGCCTGCTTCATGCCGGTGGGAGCGTTCCTTAACTGCGCGTACTTTACATTAAGATCCGGAGGCAGGACATTTATCACGTTCCTGTTTGACTCTGCGTTCCTGTGGGTGGTATCCTGGCCTGTAGCCTTTATTTTATCCAGATTTACAGGGCTTACCATCGGATATCTTTACACGATCGTCCTTGCTCTTGATTTTATCAAGGTCGCGATCGGCTATATCATGCTCAAAAAGAAAGTCTGGATCAACGATCTGGTAAATTAGTAAACAACATCAATGAAACGCGTCGCCAAGCGTCTTGATCCCTTTGGAAACGGGGGCTGTAAGCAGTACGCGGTCACCCTCGGTAAGATATGAGGATCCATCGGGGATAATAAGTTTATCATTGCGGATAATGCCTGATACGATGATATCTTTTTTGATATTGAAGGCTTTATCCGCTATTTTTGTGTTTAAAGCGTGGAAACTGCTTCCGACGCTGAATTCCATAACATCAGCCATTCCGTCTGCCACACGGTAGAATCCGAGATAACTTCCGGCAGCCTTGTTAAGAACGTGTCCTTCGGTGTTTCTTATAAAGTGAAGGATCCTTTGAACCGAAAGCTCGGTGGGAGATGCGGTAATATCTATGTTTACCTTGTGTAAGAGGCGAACGTGATTCTGCTTATCAACGCGGGTTATCACGGAAGGAACCTGCTTCGACCATGCAAAAAGGCTTACAACAAGATTGGTTTCGTCGCTGTCGGTAAGAGAAATGACGGTTCCGGCAGCATCAAGTTTTTCTTCTTCCAGGACAGATGTAATGTCCCCGTCTGAGAAGATAATGTCGGCCTTGGGGAAACGGTTCATAAGCGCTCTGCAGCGATTCTGATCGCTTTCAAGTATAGTGACCTTGCGGCCTTCTGAAAGGAGCTTCTCTGTCAGATATTCGCCTGTAAGATCGCAGCCAACCATCATAACACTCTTGGCGGGATTGCGCTTGATCCCGAGAGTTTCAAGAATATCATTCAAACTTTCCGCAGAAGCTGAGATCGTAAGTATATCTCCTTCCTCAATAATAAACTTACCGTCCGGAATAATGAGCTTATCGTCACGGATCACGGTGCTTATGAGCATATCCGTGCGGATCTCTTTTCTGATCCCTGCAAGGCTGTGGCCCACAAGACAGGAATCCCGCAGGATGTTAATGTCCACGAGGGTTACCTGATCGCCGAAAATGCCCTCTAACTTAACAAATCCGGGAAGGCCAAGGTTACGGTATATCTCTGCAGCGATATCTTTGCAGGGACGTACGATATAGTCGATACCGTATTCTTTATTAAGATCCTCCGAATCTGATGAAAGATCGGGCATCTGAAGGCGGCTTACGGTCCTGGTGGCCCCAAGGTTCTTGGCCTGCATGCAGCTTAGGAGATTGACTTCGTCTATGTGGGTAAGCGCGATAAAGAAGTCCGTTCCGGCCATTCCTGCTTTGGAAAGGGTCTCGCGGGATGCGCTGCTTCCAACAACGCCGTTTACGCTGTATCTGTCCGTAACGGAGTCAATAAGCGCTGCGTCTCTGTCAATTACGGTTATCTCGTGCTCTTTTGAAGAAAGTGCCCTTACAAGGGAGATCCCGGCCTCGCCGAGTCCTGCGATGATGATCTTCATATGTTTTTCCTGCTTTTAGATTTTTGTTTTCTTTTGCCTGTTAAGCTTGTGTTTCTCAAGTCCCATGTAGACCTTGCCAACGGTAAGGCCCTGGATCAGCACGGTAAAGAAAATGGAAATGTAAGTTACGTTTATAAAAATGTTGTATATCTCAGGCGACAGGTATTCTTTCGTGCCCATGGCAAGTGCGAGGGATAATCCGCCCTTTAAGGCTGCCCAGGTCATAAGAATAACGAATTCCGAAAGGCTGTAATTGCCGGGTAAATGCCTGCCGGTCATGACGCTGCTTGTAAATACGCCGATGGCTCTTGAAAGTATCAGTATAAGGATGGATGCGGGCAAAAGAACAAGTATGAAGCCGCTTAACTGAACATCAAGTACCAAAAGTCCTATCATGACAAAGAGTATGGCGTTAAATATGCTCTCTAAGATATCCCAGAAATCCCGGTAGTAATCCTTGGGATCCACGATCATGACGCGGCGTTCCATTTTGTCCATCTTGTAGGAAAAGAACATGCCGCACACAACCGAAGCGATAACGCCGGAAAAGCCCAAATGCTCGCATATGACGTAAACAAGGGATACGGTGAGCAGGGAGATAAGAATGTATCTGACGGGATCACGGGTAAGCTTCATGAGTTCAAACATCAGGAACGAAACGATGAAAGCAACAGCCACGGCACCAAGTACCTCGCGTCCGATCAGGACAAAGAAGTTGCTTTTGCCACTGTTAACTACGATGGATCTGACAAAAAGAAACAGGGTAACGCCGGTTCCGTCATTGAATAAAGATTCGTTCTCGATGACGGAGCACACGTTCTTGGAAAGGCCGATCTTGTTGAGAATGCCCGTGGCGGCGATGGGGTCTGTGGGGCTCACCACGCAGCCAAGCAGAATGCAGGTCCAGATATCAAGCGGAAGTTTGAACAAGACTGCCACAAGGTAGAAAAGTCCGCCGTAGGCAAAGGAGGAGATCATGGTGGAAAGAAGCGCCAGAAGGCAAATGGGGCGAAGGTTCTGTCTGAACTTGCCCATGTTGACCTTGCCGGCCCCTGCAAAGAGCATGAAGCAAAGTGCCCCGTCCATCAGGTATTCCTCGAAACCGAAGTTTCCAAGACCTGTAATGAATTCCGTGACGCTGCCTTCGGGAACCAGAGCTTTCACAACAAGGAGGCAAAGAGAGATCACCACCGTGAACAGTATGAGGGCGATGTCACTTTGAAGCTTGAAAACACGCTCATTCAGTATCCCGATGAAAACTATGACAGCAAGGATTATAATCAGAAATAATAGTATACTCATTGATCCATTATATCGCGATACCGTGAAAAAGGAACTATAATTCTTGAATTTTCGATAAAAAACAATGACATGTACTGCTTTAATATGATAAACTTTACCTCAGATGGAAGGGGGCAGAATATGAATCTTAAATCAGCTTTCGAACCTTATTTCAAGATCGGTGCGGCCATATCAGGCAAGAATCTCCACACACCAGCAGATATGAAACTGCTTAAGGCTCAGTTTAACAGCTTTACCGCAGAGAATGACATGAAGCCCATGTATTTTCTGGATAAGGAAGCATGCAAAGCTGATCCCGACAAATATGATCTTAACCCTGCCCTCAATTTCGACAGGGCACGCCCATACCTCGAATTTGCAAAAGAAAACGGACTTTCCATGCGGGGACATACGCTTGTATGGCATAACCAGACGCCCAAGTGGTTCTTCCGCGAGCACTATAATGAAATGTTTCCCTATGTTGACAGGGATAAGATGCTTGCGCGCCTTGAAAACTACATCCGCGGAGTTCTTGAGTTTGTTCAGAGTGAATATCCCGGTATTATCTACGCCTGGGACGTTGTGAACGAGGCAGTGGATGAAGGGGATTTCCGCAAATCATTCTGGACAAAGACGGTTGGCACGGATTTTGTCATCAAGGCATTTGAATTTGCCCGTAAATACGTGGCTCCCGGAGTTGATCTTTTTTATAACGATTATGAGACGGCAGAGGAATGGAAGCGGGATTTCATCATCGCCAACATACTTAAGCCTCTTAAGGAAAAGAATCTCGTTGACGGAATGGGAATGCAGTCCCACCTTCTCATGGATCATCCAGATCTTGGCAGATACCGCACAGCTCTTGAAATGTACGGTGCGCTGGGTCTTAAGATAAACATAACCGAGCTTGACATGCATAACGCGGATCCTTCGGAGGAATCCATGCACAGGCTGGCAACGAGATACAAAGAATTCTTTGAAATTTATCTTGATGCCGTGAAATCCGGCAAAGCAAATGTGACATCCGTGACATTTTGGAATTTAAAGGATGAAGACAGCTGGCTTACGGGATTTCGAAGAGAGACAAGTTATCCCCTTCTTTTCCGTGGGAAGTGCGAGGCCAAAGAAGCCTACTACGCTGTGCTGGAAACAGTGGTTCCCGCCGGGGATATCGATAAGTGGGAGCCCGGGTACCCTGAGGAGGATTACAAGGTTACCGGAATGCAGGAGCCTTCAATGAAGCGCTTTCGCAAGGATATCTGGAATGAAGGCGAATACGATTATGCGGCGTCTTACGGATTTAAGCCTAATATCTTCGCTTATCTTCACAACGATGATGAAAAGCGCGATTGTATGCTGGTGGTTCCCGGAGGCGGATACTGCATGTGCACCCCACACGAGGGCGAGCTGGCGGCAATGGAATTCTACAACAGGGGAATGAACGCCTTTGTTCTTACATATACTACAGATATCACCATGTCGGTTCCTCTTAAGAGACAGCCCATGGAGGATATTTCAAGAGCGGTGAGGTTTATAAGGAATAATGCCTGCGAATATAACGTAGACGGGAAACGCCTCATTGTAGTCGGATTTTCCGCAGGGGCTCATGTCTGCGGCAGTTTAGCCGTTCATTACGATGACATTACGGATCCCGATCCTTCACTTAACAGGGTTTCCAACAGGCCTGACGGAGTGATCCTTTCCTATCCTGTAATAACATCGGGTGAATTCGCTCACAGAGATTCCTTCAATGCTCTCATCGGCTATGAGCCTTCGAAGGAAGAACTTGAATACTTCTCTCTTGAAAAGAACGTAACCGAGAACACTCCTCCCTGCTTTATCTGGCAGACGGAGGACGATGCGCTGGTTCCCGTCGAGAACAGCTATCTTTTCGCAATGGCCTTAAGGCAAAAGAAGGTTTCTTTTGCACACTATGTATTTCCTAAGGGGGTTCACGGTCTTTCTGTTGCCAATGAGGATTTCTTCAGAGGCTGGACCGCGGATTGGGATTACACCATGGAACAGACCATGCGGGCGGCCTTTGCGGTAAAAGAAGGAAAAGGCGTCAACGTGTCAGATAAACGGAAGACTGAGCTTGTGGAGCAGTTCTTCGGTGGTAACGAATTCCCGGCTATGGGAATAGACATGAGCCTTAAGGAAGATGCGGGTCACTGGACCGATCTTGCTTTTGCTTGGATAAACAGATTATGATTGTATCAGGGGGTATTTATCATGGATCTTTCATTTGTCAGGGTACCGGCAGCCACTAATGTCTGCGTGATAGTCTCGCTTGCCATCGGGCTGCTGCTTCCCGTCGCATTGTTGGTCATCTGGGCTGTTAAGGCCAATACCAAAATGATCTCCGCGTTATGGGGTGCGGGATGTTTTGTGGTATTTGCGCTTATTATCGAAGCTCTCGTACACCGGCTTGTCCTTCAGGTCACCGGAACGGAGTTCTTCACTTCTTTTCCTTTTTACCCGATCTACGGAGGACTTGCGGCAGGCATATTCGAGGAGTGCGGCCGTTATATCGTGATGCGTTTCATCATGAAAAAGAAACCGGGCAAGAAAGAATCTATCATGTTCGGAATCGGCCACGGCGGTATCGAGAGCATCATTCTGGTGGGAATCCCTTACATTTCCAACATTGCCATGATCGCAATACTTAATACCGGAAACGGAAATGTCCTCATGACGGGAATGGATGAAGCCACGAAGACGGCGTTTTTCAATCAGATATCGCCCTTATGGCTTTCTCCGTCCGTGCTTTTCCTGGCAGCAGGATTTGAGCGCATTTTCGCCATCACCTTCCATATTTGTGCCTCATATATCGTATACAGGGCGGTTTCGGGGTCTAAACCTGTTTTGCTGATACTTGCCATTGCTCTGCACGCGCTTATGGACGGTGTTATGGTGGTTATTCAAAGATTCTCGGGATCGACTGTTGTCGTCGAAGCATTTTTGGGAGTATATGCCATAGTTATGGCAATCTTTACTGTGAGAGCATACTTAAATGAAGCCCCCGCGAGTGAAATGTCCACCTGATTTAGGTGAAATGTCCATTTACAGTGCACTTCGTTACACTATATCATTGTGAATCGAAATACTTATTCAGGGGGTAGAATAAATGAGATTTACAAAGAATGGCACACTTAAGATCCTGCAGCTTACGGATATTCATTATGTCGAAGGAAACGAAACCGACAGAAAGACTGCGAATCTGGTAAAAAAGCTTATTGAATGGGAAAGACCTGATCTTATCGTGCTGACAGGTGATACGGTGTACGGTGAAGGAAACATCAAAATGGTTCCGGAGATCTTCGGTCTTATAGCAGGTTATGGGATTCCCTGGACCTTCGTATTCGGAAACCACGACGATGAGGAGATCGGAAACAGGGCAGAGCTATTTAAGGAAGTAGTCAAGCTTCCGGGGTGCCTTGCCTATGATGATCAAACCGCAGGAGCCGGCGTAGGCAATCATGTTGTCGACATTACGGACGAAAGCGGTAAGATCGTGTGGAGACTTATGCTCATTGATTCGGGAAACTATCTAAACGGAAACAGTGAAGAGGGTTACGATTTCATAAAGGAGTCCCAGATAAAATGGTATGAGTCCAAAGTTCGTGAGAATGCAGGAGGAGCAGTTGCTTTTTTCCATATCCCGCTTCAGGAATATGAGGAAGCGTGGCGCGGAAAGCATGTGGGCCACAAGAATGAAGGGATCTGCGCAAGCCAGGTAAATACGGGGCTGGCAGAGAGCATGGTCAGTGACGGCGTAACTCGCGCGGTTTTCGCGGGACATGATCATATCAACGATTATATCGGGGTATATAAAAGCATTCTTCTTGGCTACGGAAGAGCTACGGGTTATAATACATACGGTGAAGAGGGATTTAAGCATGGGGGCAGAGTGATCCTTCTTTCCGAAGATGATCCAAAGGGGTTTGAGACTTGGGTACGCCTCGATGACGGAAGTATTGAGGATGACTTCCGTACATCAGTATTGACGGGGCATTGAGAGAACCCGGAACATTGAGGTTGAGGGTAAATGTCAGAGTACAAGGATAGCAAGGATAACCCGCTGCATAAGCAGTTCGGGGTTTTTAGCAACACCAAATACATTATAAGGAAAATGGCCCAGTATCAGCCATCGGTAATCTTCCTGATGGCACTGGGCGTTGTCTGCTGGTCTGTTATCTCATATTTCTGGGGAATATTCGGCAAATATGTAATAGACATAATCGAATCGTCTGAGGGCGAGGCTGCTGAGGCCCGTCTTATCAGGCTTATTGTTATTGCGGGAGGAATAGCCCTTCTTCTTAACATCGGAGGTACAATTTCGGGTTCCAAGACCTGGTACAGGCTCATCAATGTACGTATGCATATGATCACCGAGCGAATCGCCAAGGTCATGGAGCTTAAGTATGAGCTCTTAGAGAAGCCTGATGTAATGGACGTGGCAGAGCGCGCCGGCCAGGCCACAGGCGGTAACGTGAACGGTGTCGAGGGCATGATGCATGGTCTTTCCGACCTTTGCCAAAACGGCCTCACAGTCATAGTAACATTCGTTGCGGTTACGGTACTTGATCCGAGACTCATCATCGCCATGGTGGTGCTTACGGTACTTCAGTACCTTTATTTCAGACACATCAACAAGGTTGATAAGAAACTGGTTTGGGATGAACTTTCTTCTTCCTGGCGAAGCCGCCATTATATGGAACGCATTACCCAGGATTTCGACTTCGGTAAGGATATAAGGCTCTTTGGCTTAAAGGATTTCCTAACCGGCAAATTAAATGATATCAACAAGGTTTTCATCGACAAGAACGACCTTCATCACAGATTGTGGTTAAGATACAATTTCGTGACCTGCCTTGTGGGCATGGTCATCAAGGGGCTTGTTTATACGGTCCTCTATATTTCCGTGCTTCAAAAGGGAATGTCCGTCGGTAACTTTACCATGTTCCTTTCTTTTTCCATGGCGTTCTCCGGCGCACTCATCACTTTCCTTCAGAAGTTTGGTGATTACTCGAGAGCTTCCCTTGAAACCGACGATTTCCGCTCCTTCGTGGAACTTGATATCGCCGATGATGAAAAAGAATGTATACCCTTACCGGAAACCGACAGTTACGAGATCGAGTTTCACGATGTAAGCTACAGATACTTAAAGTCCGACAAGGATGCGCTTTCCCACCTTAATGTGAAGATCCGCCCCGGTGAGAAACTGGCGGTGGTGGGTCTCAACGGAGCGGGCAAGACCACCATGATCAAGCTTCTTTTAAGGCTTTATGACCCTACGGAAGGCTACATCACATTAAACGGAACGGATATACGCAAGTATAAACGCACCGATTACTATAAGCTGTTTGCGCCCGTATTTCAGAATGTTGAGATATTTGCTTTTCTCATGTCTGAGAATATCGCCATGGCGGGACGCGCAGGACTTGACAGCGACAAGGCAAGGGAAGCTGCTTGCGAGGCAGGCCTTGAAGAAAGGATCGCGGGGCTTGTTAAGGGCATTGATACGCCTCTTACCAAGATCGTGGAGGATGACGGTATCGACCTTTCCGGTGGTGAAAAGCAAAAGCTTGCGTTGGCCAAGGCTCTTTACAAGGGCGCAAAGATCGTGGTGCTGGATGAGCCCACATCGGCTTTGGATGCCATTGCGGAGCAGTCTTTGTACGAGAAATTTGACGAGATGATCGGAGAAAAATCCGCTGTCTACATTTCACACAGACTGGCGTCCACGAGGTTCTGTGATCGGGTCGCAATGTTTTCCGAAGGCTCCATGGTCGAGTACGGAAGTCACGAAGAACTTATGGAAAAGAGCGGCAGATATGCCGAAATGTTCAATGTTCAGGCACAGTATTACAGAGAGCATCCCGAAGGCGAAGGCCCGGATGCAATGGAAAGCGGGGTGACTGCCAATGCGTAAGGTTATCTCCGTTATCAAAGTGCTGTTTGGAACCACAGCGAGGAAATATCCCGGTTTCTTTGTGCTTAAGGTGTTAAGGCTGATCATTACTACGGCTATGCCCTTCATCGCGCTGTTCATATCCCCTCTCATTGTTGATGAGATAGTGGGAAACAGAGATGTCAAAAGGCTTATCACTCTGGCAGTCATACTGGTTGCCGGAGAGGCTCTCTGCCAGATAGGAAATGATCTTTGCAACAACTTCATTAACAGGTACAGCACCCGCCTTGAAAGATATTTCAGCGTTCTCATCGGAAGACACGTGATGGAGCTTGATTTCCAGCTCACCGAGGACAAAGAAGCCTTAGAGCAGATCGAGAAGGCCACCACGGGAATGGAGTGGTATTCAGGCGGAGTTCACGGGGTTTCCGATCAGTTTTTCAATTTCCTCGGAAACCTGTTTAAGGCTGTTGGTTATATAACCGTGATCGCGTTGCACGCGCCCATACTTTTGCTGGTAATGGCCGTTTATTCCGCTGTCAACGCACTGTTTGTTTCAAAGCTTAACAAAGTAAGCATAGAGGCTTTCGCAAAGCTTTCCAAGGTCAACAGACTCTTTGGTTACTTCGGATGGGAAACCGTGGATCCAAGATACGGTAAGGATATCCGTCTGTATAACGCCAAGGGATTAATGCTTGATTCCTGGAAGGAAAACACCAGAAAGAGTAACGAACACTGGAAATGGCAGGGCGAGATAAGCGCACGCTACGATCTTGCAAGCACTCTATTAGCTTTGGTAAGGAGCATTTTTGCCTATATCTACGTGGCACTTCTTGCAATACGCAAGTTTATAAGCGTAGGTACCTTTACCCAGCTTATCGCTGCCGAGACCGGGCTTAACAACAGCATAGGAGGCATGGTAAACAGCGTGACCGAACTTGTAAAGCGCTGCAATTATGCCTACGAATATGTTGTCTTCATGAACTATCCCGAGGCCCTTACCAAGGGAACACGCCCCGTGGAAAAGAAAGAGCATGAAATAGAGTTCAGGCATGTTTCTTTTGCATATCCCAAGACGGACAGGAAGGTGCTGGATGATGTAAGCATTAAGATCACCCCCGGAGAACATCTCTCCATAGTGGGACTTAACGGTGCGGGAAAGACCACGTTTATTAAGCTCTTGTGCCGCCTGTATGACCCCACGGAGGGCGAGATCCTGTTAGACGGAGTCGATATCAGGGAATATGACTACGAGCAGTATATGGAGCAGTTTGCACCCGTATTCCAGGACTTCAAGCTCTTTGCTTTTTCCGTTGCGGAGAATATCGCATTCACCGATAAAGAAAAGGATGTAAACGCGCTTACGGACAGAGTGGGCCTTCACGATTTCGTGGATAAGCTTCCAAAGGGCGTTGACACCAATATATTCAAGTTCTTTGACGAAGAGGGTGTGGAGCCTTCGGGCGGCGAACAGCAGAAGATCGCCATAGCAAGGGCTCTTTGCAAGGATGCGCCTGTGGTAATACTTGATGAACCTACGGCTGCCCTTGACCCCATTGCGGAATACGAGATCTACAAACAGTTTAATTCTCTGGTGGGAGGAAAGACTGCATTTTACATTTCACACAGACTTTCAAGCTGTCAGTTCTGTGATCATATCGCGGTATTCTCGGAGGGTCATATTGCGGAATACGGTACTCATGCCGAGCTTGAGCACATTAAGGACGGTATCTACTCCCGCATGTTTGAGGCTCAGGCCA
>JAILHY010000121.1 GCA_024695575.1 Lachnospiraceae bacterium | reverse complement strand
TTCGAATCTCATTCCCATTACGATGACCCGGCTTTTGACCATGACCGGGACGAACTTCTTTTAAATATGGAAGAAAACGGTGTGGGCCACATCATCTGTGCCGCAGCCAATTTCGATGACACAGACAGGATCATTGAGCTTACTCGTAAATATCCCTTCTGTCACCTGACTCTCGGTGTGCATCCGAATTACGCCCTGCAGCTCACTCCCGACAACAGGATCAGGCTTGAGCAACTCATCAAGTCAGAAAAGCCCTGTGCCATAGGTGAGATTGGTCTTGATTATCACTATGATGAGCCGGATCCCAAGGATCAGAGGGAGGCTTTCATATACCAGCTTAAGCTGGCGGAGCATTATGATCTTCCCGTTATAATCCACTCAAGGGATGCAGCAGAGGAAACCCTTGAAATAATGAAAGAATACGGACCTTCCCGCAAAGGCGTGATCCATTGCTTTTCTTCTTCCTATGAACTTGCCAAAGAATATGCATCCATGGGATACTATATAGGAATAGGCGGTGTTGTCACCTTTAAGAACGGCAGGAAGCTCCGTGAGATCGCCGAAAAACTTCCCCTTGAACACATACTTTTGGAAACAGACTGCCCCTACCTTGCTCCCGTTCCCCACAGGGGTGAGCGTAATTCTTCGTTATATCTTCCTTTGATCGCGCAGGAGATAGCCAATATCAAAGGAATCAGCTATGAGGAAGTCGTTTCTGTCACCGAGGCCAATGGATTAAGGCTGTTTGGAGTTAAATAATGGCATACCTGGGAAATTATCAGAATACCAAAGCTGTTTTGGATAAATACGGTTTCACCATGCAAAAGAAATTCGGACAGAATTTCCTGGTGGATTCCAACGTATTAGAGAATATTGTCACTTCCGCAGGCGTCACAAAGGACGACTGTGTACTTGAGATCGGTCCGGGTATCGGCACCATGACCCAGTATCTGTGCGAGCACGCCCGTTTCGTCATCGCTGTTGAGATTGATAAGAAGCTCATCCCCGTACTTAACGAAACTCTTTCCGAATACGACAACAAGGTAATCATCAATCAGGATGTCCTAAAGCTTGATCTTAATGCCATCGCGGAAGAATATAACGACGGTAAACCCATCAAAGTTGTTGCAAATCTTCCTTATTACATTACTACGCCCATCATCATGGAACTTTTTGAAAGCCACGTTCCCCTTGAAAGCATCACGGCCATGGTTCAGCTTGAAGTTGCGGAGCGTATGCAGACAGGTCCCGGCTCCAAGGAGTACGGCGCACTTTCTCTTGCGGTTCAGTATTATTCCAACCCCAAGATCGTTCTTAAGGTGGGAGCAGGATCCTTTATTCCAAGACCCAACGTGGATTCCGCAGTCATTCGTATGGAACTGTACAAAGAAAACCCCGTTTCCGTTAGAAACGAGGCTTTCATGTTTTCTCTTATACGCGCCTCTTTCAATCAGAGGCGTAAAACTCTTGTTAATTCCCTGTCCAATGCAGGTTTGCAGGGCGTTACCAAGGAAACCGTAACCGACGCGCTTTCGGAAATGGGACTTTCCCCGACGATCCGCGGCGAAGCCCTTTCTTTGGCAGAGTTTGCTAAGCTCAGCGATCTTATTTGTTCTTAAGATTCTTTTGTATGATCTTCTGAAGCTGTGTGAGGTTAAAGGGCTTGGATACGTAATCAGAGAATCCGAGTCCCATATATTCCTCTCTTGCTCCGTTCATGGCGTTGGCTGTCATCATTATGACAGGAGTCTCGTTGTTGATACTCTTCTTGTCACGCCTTAATTCCCAAAGAGTCTGAATACCATCCTTGCCGGGCATCATGTGGTCCAAAAGGATCACATCATACTTGGTATCCTTACACTTTTCAAGACAGTCATCACCGCTGGTGGCACTGTCGATCTCCATCTCCGCTTTCTTAAGAAGGCTCATTACAACCTTGATGTTAAGCTGTACATCGTCCACAACCAGAAGCTTTATTCCCGGGAATTTGATTATGTCGGCATCGGTCTTGGGCTTTTCAACGATCTCCTCATCATTGACACTGAACTTTCCGACAGGGTTTTCGGAAATGATCCTCTGAGGGATGATCACGGTAAATGTAGATCCTTCGCCGTAATGGCTCTGTACGGAAATGGAACCTTCCATCAGATTTACAAACTTGGATGTAATCGCAAGTCCAAGTCCCGTTCCTTCAACACGACTGTCTGCAGCATCCTGGGTTCTTGTGAAAGCATCAAACAGAGTACCGAGATTTTCTTCTTTGATACCACGGCCCGTATCTGAAACTTCTATCTTAAGATCCACGGATTCTTTGTTAAGCTGCGTGCTTGCGATCCTTAATGTAACCTCGCCGGAATCGGTATACTTTACGGCATTGTTTAAGAGGTTGATCATGACCTGCTGGATCCTGACCTCATCGCCGTAGAGAACGGAAGGAACATTTTCATCGACTTCAATGATTATGTCCAGACCATTTTCTTTTACCTTGCCGTTTACGATGTTATAGCACTTGGAAACGAGCTGCTTGACGGAGTAGGCAGCATAAACAAGGGTCATCTTTCCGGATTCGAGTTTGCTGAAATCCAGTATATCATTTACAAGGTACAAAAGAAGCTTGCCGGCGTTCTCAACGTCGTTGGCGTAACTTACTATGTGATCCTCGTTACTTTCGCGGATTATGGCCTCATTCATACCCATGATCGCATTGATGGGGGTACGGATCTCATGAGACATGGTAGCAAGGAACTGGGATTTAAGGTCAGCCGCCGTAACCGCTGCCTGCCTCTCACCCTGCATGCGAATAATGGATCTTAAGGAATTGGCCACACCTGTAAGTGTAAGTATTGCGAAGCCCATGCTGAGGAACAATCCGTCCGAAGCCTGCGGGAAAAAGAAAAAGTTGAATATCTGGAGAACTCCGCCCACAGCAACGGCGCCGCACCCTACAAGGACATCTATGTAGTTTATGGATTTGTTTTCTTTTTTATCCAATACGGAAGTAACCACAATGATAACAAACTCGCCGTAAAGGAAAATAAACGAAGGTCCCACCAGATCATCGGGGCTTAAGATCTTGTTTAAAACTAGGATTCCCGAAAGGATCACCGCAACGATACAGGCAAACTGGAAGGCCCTGTGGATCTTGTAAAATCTTTCGCCCTGGATCCAGTCGAAATATATGGAAATAAAAAGCGGGATAATAAACAGCGTAAATACGGGCAGGGCATGAACTGCGGAAACCTCGGAAAACACGAAATCCCTGAAGTCCGACTGGGTGAAATCCCACAGAGAAACCATGAACATAGCCCAGCCTATGGCATCAAGATGGATTGGATGTTTGCTTACAAGCCGTAAAAGGTAACCCGCAAGAATGCTGACAATACCAAGTGCAAAGAAGGTCATTGCAAGAATTATGCCGATGAGCTGGCTTCTCATGTATACGTTTACAAGAGCAGATCTCTCACCGCAGTAAACCTTGGAAAACGTGCGCTTGCTTCCGGTGGGTGATACGCCTTCAATCCTTATTTCTTTTCCCGCATCCGCGGAAGACAGACTTACATAGATATATTTGCTGATGGGATTTCTCCATATAAAATATTCCTCGGAGGTATAATAACTTTCCCTCAGCTCATTACCTATGTAGACATTGATGTTCTGTCCGATGGCGCGAAAAGAAAGGCTTTCCTTTCCGGTAAGCTTGTGAGGCAGAGTGTTTTCAACCACTAAAACTTCTCTTGGTATGGCAGCCTGGGTTACAGGAAGTTGAACTTCTTCAACGTGAGTATTGGCGCGGACAAGCTTCCAGCCCGAATCCATCTCAAAGTAGCTCTGAGCATAGATTATGGCACCTCTGAAGCGAATTGTGACCACAAATATGAATGCGATGATTATAATGGCGAAGAACACACAAAGAACTTCGCAGAGATATTTCAGATATTTGCTTCCCAGTATTTCTTCTTTTTTCATAAAAGGACAGCCTCCCCAACGAATGACCACTCAGTTATTTTACCACAAGCCTGTTTACGAAAAAATAATAGCCTTCAAGAATATTGACAATTTCTATAAATCCTTTCATAATTGTATCAAAAATCATGAATAAATCGGCTATTGTAGCACGATTTGAAGGGAGATCTGCATGGAAAAAGCTAACATTGACTGGGGCAGCATTGGCTTTGGCTATATCAAAACTGATAAACGCTACGTATCGAACTTTAAAAACGGCGCCTGGGACGAGGGAACCCTCACCGACGACAACATGATCGTGATCAACGAGTGTGCCGGTGTTCTTCAATATGCACAGACCTGCTTTGAAGGACTAAAAGCATACACCACTGAAGACGGACATATCGTTTGCTTCCGTCCCGACCTTAACGCTGACCGCATGATCGACAGCTGCAAGCGCCTTGAAATGCCTGTTTTCCCCAAGGAAAGATTCATCGAGGCTGTGGAAAAAGTAGTTTCCGCCAATGAAGCCTTCGTTCCTCCTTACGGAAGCGGTGCAACCCTTTATATTCGTCCTTACATGTTCGGCAGTTCTGCCGTAATCGGTGTTAAACCCGCTGAGGAATATCAGTTCAGACTTTTCTGTACACCCGTTGGTCCTTATTTCAAAGGCGGCGCCAAGCCCATTACCATCAGAGTCAGCGATTTCGACCGTGCTGCACCTCACGGAACCGGCCACATCAAGGCAGGACTTAACTACGCAATGAGCCTTTACGCTATCGTTGATGCTCACGAGAAGGGCTTTGACGAGAATATGTATCTTGATGCCGCTACCCGCACCAAGGTAGAAGAAACCGGCGGAGCCAACTTCCTGTTCGTAACCAAGGACGGCAAGGTTGTCACTCCCAAGTCAAACAGCATCTTACCTTCCATCACTCGCCGTTCTCTCATGCAGGTTGCAAGAGATTATCTCGGACTTGAGGCAGAAGAAAGAGAAGTTTACTTCGACGAAGTTAAGGACATGGCAGAATGCGGTCTTTGCGGTACCGCAGCCGTTATCTCCCCTGTTGGCAAGATCGTTGATCACGGCAAAGAGATCTGCTTCCCTTCAGGTATGACCGAAATGGGCCCCATCACCAAGAAACTTTACGACACACTTACAGGCATCCAGATGGGCAGGATCGAAGCTCCCAAAGGCTGGATCCACAGAATAATGTAATACAGTTAAAGGGCCTGCAGCGTTGCAGGCCCCTTTTTATAACAATTCTTTATCATTTACTCTTAAGGATCTTTTTCCTTCATTATTGATCCTTAATTCCAGATCGGTCCGCCGGTTTTTGTAGCTGATCGTCAGCATCCCTTCTTTTGCACAGATCTTAACATCCTTTGTAAGTAAGTTATAGTTCCCTCTAAGATCGGCAAGCTTTCTTATGAGCCTGACCGTCTCGCTGTTTCCGGCCTTTTCTGCTTTCTTCCAGTCCATGCACCGTCTGCAGTCAGGATCCCCGCCGCCTTCTGTCATGATCTCCGTACCATAGAAGATACAGGGAGTCCCGGGGAACAGATAAAGAAGGCAAAGGGCGTTCATAAACAGTTCTTTGTCCCCTGATACCTCTGTAATGAACCTTGGCGTATCGTGGCTGTCAAGAAGGTTTAGCATCAGGTCGTTCACCACGTTATTGTTGCGGGCAAGGATGTCGTTAAGACGATCCGACATCTCCTGCGTCGTTAAGGTCTTCTTTGAAAAATAATCAAGGCAGGCCTTTGTAAAGCTGTAATTCATGATACTGTCGTATTGGTCGCCCTT
>JAILHY010000173.1 GCA_024695575.1 Lachnospiraceae bacterium | reverse complement strand
ACGTAAATTTTGAGGATGCAAAAGCAGAGATCGAGAAGTTGAATGTTGTGTGAAAATCTTAAGGTGTAAACGAAAAATAATTACACCTTACTTTACACCTTTTGCCGGTGTAAATATGCCAAAATATGCATATATTATGCCAGCAAATGAAAATGCAAAAGGTGTCTAAACCCTGATAAAACAAGGAAAAACGATATGATAAAGATATTATTCATCTGTCACGGCAGGATTTAATGCCAAAGCAAAGAATGGCGGAAATAAGCCATTTGTAGGCAGAGTGGTATCTGATTTACACCTTGTTTACGCCTTTTGATTTGGGAAGGAATACACCTCTGAAAGAGAGAACCAAAGATATGATCAAAATACTGTTTGTCTGCTGGGGCAACATTTGCCGTTCGCCCATGGCGGAGTTTGTGATGAAAGATCTGGTGGCTAAGAGAGGCCTGGAGGAGATGTTCTATATTGAATCGGCTGCTCACAGCACGGAGGAGATCGGAAATCCCGTGTATCCCCCGGCAAGGGCGGAGCTTGCAAGGCACGGCATTTCCTGCGATGGAAAAAAAGCGCGCCAGATGCGGCGGGATGATTACGATAAGTTTGATTACATCATAGGTATGGAGAAATTAAACCTTGGATACATGAACCGGATTCTCGAGGCAGATCCGGAGGGCAAGGTGCACCTTCTCATGGACTTTACGGACCATCCGGAAGATATTGATGATCCCTGGTATACAGGAGATTTCCGTGGAGTGTATAATCAGATACTGGAGGGTTGCGAAACTCTCATTGAAAAGAGCCTAAAAAAGGATGAATAAACCCGGCATCAGGCCTAAAGGAGATAGCATGAGCAAGAAAATCTTGGTAGTAGTTGATATGCAGAAGGACTTTATTGACGGAGCTCTTGGAAGCGCTGAAGCGGTTAAGATCGTGGAAGGATGCAAAGCAAAGATCGAAGCGGCTGTAGCGGCAGGAGACACCGTTATTTTTACAAGAGATACTCATGGCGAGGATTACATGAATACGGAAGAGGGTAAGAATCTTCCTGTGGTTCATTGCATAAAGGGTACAGCAGGCTGGGAGATCGAGTCCTGCCTTACCAAAGCGGCAGGAAATGCTCTTATCCTTGACAAGGAAACCTTCGGAAGCAAGGAACTGGGACATAAGGTTTCGGAGATTCTTGCAGCAGACAAGAATATTGAAAGCGTGGAGCTTTGCGGCCTCTGCACCGATATCTGTGTGATCAGCAACGCTCTTTTGATAAAAGCATTTAATCCCAATATCCCTATTTCAGTGGATGCCACCTGCAGCGCGGGAGTTACTCCTGACAGTCATGACACGGCGCTCAAGGCTATGGCAAGCTGCCAGATCAAGGTATCCGGTCAGGGCACGGAACCCTGGAGATAGGCGGCATTCGAGGCAAAAGAAAGGATTCTCAAAATGGAACAGATCATCAACAGTCTTCTTGAAACAGATCTTTATAAGTTTTCCATGGGGCAGGCGATTTATCACCAGTTTCCGAGCTATACAACAACCTGGAGCTTTAAATGCAGAAATGAGGATGCTCATTTTACACACGAGATGGTAGAGGAAATAAGGCATCAGATAAAGCTTTACTGCGACCTCCACTTTACGGAGGAAGAACTTTCATACCTTGGACAGATCACCTGGTTCAGGCCTTCCTATGTGGACTTTTTAAGGCTCTGGCATCCAAGGTTTGAAGATTTTGATATAAATGAAAACGCTCCCTGCGGGCTTTCCATCGAAACAAAGGGCACCTGGCTCAATACTTCCATGTATGAGATCCCGACCCTTGCCATTGTTAACGGTGTCTATTTCCGCATGGGGTATGATTACGCGAGACTACTGGAAAGCTTCAAAGAGAGACTGGATGACAAGATAAAGAAACTGGAGGACGGCACCTGGAAGATCGGGGCTTTCTCAGAATTCGGTATGAGACGCCGCCTTTCTGCCGAAGCGCAGGAACTGGCCGTTTCCGAGCTTTGCAAGGCTAAACTTAAGGGCTCGGTTTTTGTAGGCACATCAAACGTGTATCTTGCCAGGAAATTCGGTATTAAGCCGGTAGGTACCATGGCTCATGAGTGGATCATGTGCGTGGGGCAGGGCAATCACAAACATAATCCCGCCTATTCAAACTGGTACGCATTGGATGCATGGGTAAAAGAATACGGCGTTTTAAACGGTACGGCGCTGACGGATGCAATTACTACAGATTGCTTTTTAAAAGACTTCCAGCTGACCTATGCAACGCTCTTTTCCGGTGTGAGGCAGGACAGCGGAGATCCAATCGAATGGGGCGAAAAGATGATCCGCCATTACGAAGAACTGGGTCTGGATGCAAGGACCAAAACCCTTCTTTTTTCTGATTCTCTGGACTTTGAAAAGGCCCATAAGATATATGCTCATTTTGAAGGCAGAGCCAAGGTTGCCTTCGGTATAGGCACTTATGTGGCTAACGATACGGAAGCTCCTGCGCTTAACATCGTTATGAAGCCCACGGAGTGTAACGGTCAGGATGTGGCCAAGATATCCGATTCCGAAGGCAAAGGAATGTGTAAGAATCCCGATTATGTTGATTACTTAAAGCGCTGTATCGACTGGCGAATGAATCACGAATAGGACTATAGCCTCTCAAAGCATGATAAGATCAGTTAATTCATGAGTTGTATAATATCCCATTGAGTAATAGAGGAACACCACCGTACATTATGGGGGCAGTTTACCGGAGGATATGCGTGAAGAAAGCGCTGATCATTATTCCCAATCTCCTTATAATGGGGTTCATACTGTTCTTTATCTTAAGATATGCTGAGAACAGGGCGACAGAGAGCGACGAAAGAGCTATCGAAGCCTTTGAGAGAATGACTGTAACCACAAGTCAGATCATCAGCAACTATCTTGGGGATGAGCAGCATCTTTGCGATATCTGGTCAAACTATGTCAATTGTTCGGCTGAAGCAGGCGCTCCCATGACTGCGGAGGAAGCCATATCCTACATCAGAAAAGCCAAGATCTCACCTGAGATCTCGGGACATCTTATTTTCCTGGACGATCCCAAGCGGGCAGGTATATCCACCGCCGCCAATATTGCGGATCCCGATGACTACAGGGTTTCCTACAAAAACATCACTATCTTTGACAATATCGATGACGTCAGTGATGTGGACGGTGTGGTCAATCTTACGAGGGCATACACCAATCCCATGAACGGGACCCAGTCCATTGCTTTCTTAAATCATGTAACTGTCCTTGACGAGGAGACGGGAGTGCTGCGCAGCGGCCTTATCATGCGGGTGGTTCCCTTGAGCCGTCTCGAACAGAAACTTGTCTTTCTTAAGGGCGAGTACGAGAACGTAGAGATCAGCCTTGTGGACAAAGAAGGCAACTACGTGGTTCATGGCAAATCCTTCAAAAACAGCAATTTCTTTGAATACTACAAGTCTTACAATACCTCTGCGCCGGCTGAATACAATAAGGTAGTAGCTGAGATCACCGGAAATACCGGAACTATGGGAATAAAGAACGTTAAGGGGGAGGATTGTGTTCTTTCTTATACACCCCTCGAGACCTTAAAGATATGGTTTCTCCTTGCGTATATTCCTGTGGAAGACCTTGTAAACAGCCGATCTGTAGACTGGCTCTTTTCAGATGATCGCAGAAGACAAAGACTATACAATGCACGAGAAATGACAGGAAATGAATGAGAAAATAGCCTTATTCGGAGGAACCTTCGATCCTTTTCACAAGGGTCACATGGAACTCCTCGAAAATATCAACAGAGAACTTCGCCCGGACAGGATCATTATCATCCCGACCGGGCATCCTTATATGAAAGAACGGGACGGAAGAAAGATCACCATAGCCACAGACCGCGTAGGAATGCTGCGGGCAGGGCTTGGGGATGCGGCCTTTAAGTGGGAGATATCAGATATTGAGGTTAAAAAGAACAGCCCCAGCTATTCAGTGGAGACGGTCGAAGCGATCCGGGATAGCCTTACGGATCCTGAGAACGCAGACCTTTATTTTCTATGCGGAAGTGACGTTCTTTTTTCCATAGATACGTGGTATGAGTATAGGAAGCTGCTTTCCTGTATTATATTGACGGTAACGCCCAGGGGATCCGATGACCTTTCAAGGATCCTTATCCGTAAGCGCGAGCTTGAGGAAAAAGAAGGAGCAAGGATCATTATCACCGAGTTTAAGGGAAGAGAGGTTTCTTCTTCGGCTATTCGTGATAATATAGAGGCTTGCAGGGATATGCTTTCTGAGGGAACCTATGAGTATATAAAATCGCATCACTTGTATGAGTCGTAAACCGACAGAAGGGGAGAATGGGATATGATCAAAGACGTTGCCAAAACTGTTGATGAGATAACAGCGTGGATCAGAGATTATTTTGAAAAGAACGGGAAGGGCTGCAGTGCGGTACTCGGTATATCCGGAGGCAAGGATTCAAGTATTACCGCGGCGCTTTTGGCAAGAGCCCTTGGAAAAGAAAGAGTTGTGGGAGTCATGATGCCCGACGGTGTACAGCCGGATATTCCTGATTCGGAGCAGCTTGTTGAATTTCTCGGGATCAGGCATTTTACCGTAAACATAGGCGAGACCACGACAGCGCTTAAAGCGGCACTTGAAGCAGTCGGTTCGGAGATTACCAAAGATGTTAAGATAAACATTCCTCCAAGGGTTCGAATGACTACGCTTTATGCCGTTGCACAGGGGCTTCCCGAGGGCGGAAGGGTCATCAACACCTGTAACAGATCAGAGGATTACATAGGATACAGCACCAAGTTTGGTGACAGTGCGGGGGATATGTCCGTTCTTGCGGCATTTACGGTGGAGGAAGTAAGGCAGATAGGGGATTATCTGGGACTTCCTGACAATCTTGTGCATAAAAAACCGTCCGACGGCCTTTCGGGCATGTCGGACGAGGATAAAATAGGTTTTACCTATGCCGTTCTTGATAAATATATTGAGACCGGCGTCTGTGAAGATACAGATATCCGCGAGAAGATAGACAGAATGCATCGTCTGAATCTTCACAAACTGGAGCTTATGCCGCATTTTGAGCCTTGATTGGGGCTTAACTTCTTAGCGGGCATAGTAAAGATCGGGATAATTGAAGGGCCAGGTGGTGGTAGCGTACAATCCGGAGTTGTGGATCGAAGCGCCGCATGTAGTGAGCGCATCTTTAACGGAAGTATCGATCATTCCGGAGATGTAGGCATCTGCAAGGGAATCACAGCCTGAGAAAGCATCGGACACCGTTCCGAATACCATTCCGTTAACGGATATGCTCTTAAGGCTCTTGCAGCCTGCAAAAGCACCGGAACCGATACCGTTTACTATTCCCGAAACACTTACAGCTTCAAGAACAGAGCAGTTTGCAAATGCATTCTCACCGATGATCACGATGTTGCTGATGCTGAGTGAACGGATATTGCTGTTTCCGTTAAAGGCATTTGCGGCGATGAGGCTTACTCCGTATCCGCCAAGGCTTGAGGGAATGGAGATGTCTCCACCTGCACCGGTATATCCGGTGATCACGGCACCGCTGTAATCTACAATGTATTCAAATCCGGTAGTATCGGGAACCGGGTCAGGTATGATGGGATCAGGTTCAGGGATCACAGGGTCCGGATCGGGAGTCCAGGGATCGGGTATAACAGGGTCAGGATCAGGGATCACGGGATCGGGAGCAGGATTAACAGGCTCGGGATCGGGGATCACAGGATCGGGAGTCGGATTAACAGGCTCAGGATCGGGTATAACGGGATCGGGAGTCGGATTTACAGGTTCGGGATCGGGAATCACGGGTTCAGGTTCGGGGGTAATGGGTGTTGTTAGGAGCTTTGAAAGCTTGGGAACACCATAACCGTAATAAATGTCGTAGCCGCCGGTTCCAAGATCCTTACAGCAGTTCTTTAAGGCAGATTCTATGGCTGCCGGAGTCGCACTCGGATTGTTAAGCTTGATCATGGCTGCAGCTGCCGCTACGTGTGGTGAGGCCATGGATGTGCCGTTAAGAGCGGAATAGCCGCCTCCGGGAATGCAGCTGGTGATGGACACACCTGGTGCAGCAACATCCACACTGTTTCCGTAATTTGAAAAAGAAGCTCTGTTCTCTGAACTGTCAATGGCAGCTACCACGATGGCTTCGCTTATGTGAGCGGGGCAGAAGTAACTGGTGCTGCTTGAATTGTTTCCGGCGGCGCAGACAACGGTAACGCCCTTGTTGACCGCATATTTTACGTAGGTATCTATATAATCGCTGTGACCGCCCCCAAGGCTCATGTTGATGATCGAAGCGCCGTGATCAGCTGCGTATCTTATACCGGATGCGATAACGGAAGAATAACCGCTGCCGTCAGCACTGAGAACTCTTACGGGCATGATCTTTACGTTCAGTCCGGGAGTGCAGTCAACTATGGTTCCCGCAACGTGGGTGCCGTGATAATGCTCATCGGTGGGGTCAGTATCGTTATTTACAAAGTCGTAGCCTGTTACAAGCCTTCCCGTTAAAAAGGAATGGGATGCCACACCTGTGTCGATTACAGCTACGGTTATGCCTGATCTGCTTGTGGAAGCGGCATATTTGTCGATCTCCATTTCGTTAACGCCCCAGGAAAGGGAACCGTAGGATGCGGGAAGCTGTTTTTCTTTTGCGGAATTACCGACGGAGTCGATTATGACATCACTCTCGACCCATTCAACATCATTGCGGGTCTTTAAGGAATCATAAGCCTTCTTTGCCTCAAAGGGGTTGTAGAACTGGAGAATGCATATACCGTCGTCGCTTCTTAAGACATTTGTGGGACTGAAAGAAGAAAATGACATGTCTGCATCCACGGGCTTAACTATAAGTCTTGAAGAAGAAAACTCAGTGGAACTGTCTTCAACCGTTGCATGGATATCGGGGGGATTGTTCATGACAAGAGCAGACAGCTGTTTTGAAAACTGATCATGCCCTGTGCCTGTTTCGGCATAGCTTGGAACGGAAGACAACATGGCGGTAAACAATACCGCAAAGGCTCCGTAGAAAAAAGATAAACTGATCTTGGATCTCATAATTCCCCTCCTTGACATCGCTCACACGGAGTGATCTCTGCACCTACTATTCATATTAGCACACTACTATACAATGTACAATAGTGATTTTAACAATATTTATGTATTCGTATTTTCTTGCTATTTAAGCATTTCGCCCGTATACTGATTTAGATGGGGGAATAATTATGTATCAGGCAGTAGTAATCTCACAGTGGATCGTATCACTGACCATTCTTTTTGAACTTGCCGTTCTTTTCAGGCGGATCAACAACAAGGTGTATGCATATCTGTATATGCTTTGTGTTTCCATGCTCGTAAGCGCATTCGGCTATCTTCTCAATCTGGTTTCTTTTTCCGAAGAGGCGCAGTTTATGACCAATCAGGTGGTATGGGCCGGCAGGGTCTTCGCGCTTGTTTCGTCACTTCGAATGTCTCTTGCCATATGCAGGACCAGGATACCCAAACCCTGGGACAACTTGGATTTTGCCGTGGCTACGGCTACAATGGCTTGTCTGACTACGACCAAACAGACCGGACTTTTCTACAAAAACGTCACACTCGGAACGGATGCACCCTGGCCTTATCTTATTCATGAGCGGGGGCCTGCATATTTTATCTGGGACATTTTCTGCATCATCATTGTCGGATTCTGCATAGGCCTTTATATTCGTTCTTCGCTTAAGGAAAAGGATAATAACCGACGGAAACAGATAATAATGCTCACTGTAGCCTTGTTTTCGGAGATCGCGATAGGTATGCTCACTGCTCTTCCCGCAGGGAAATACTATGATTTCAATCAGATAGGCTATCTTATTTCATCCATATTCATGGTGGTTGCCATCATGAAATATAATCTCGGCGATATTGAGCAGTTTACCAAGGATTATATGTTTGACGAGCTTTCCTCAGCCGTTATCGCGGTGGAATCTGACGGAGAGATCGCCTATTATAACAAAACCGCGCTGGAACTGTTCCCGGAGATAAGTATCGACGATCGGGAAACTCTCAGGCACATAGAGAAGACCATCCTTTCCCGTGGAAGTATCATGTTTAATGATAAGGTTTATACTCCCGAGGAAAAGGAAGTTGAGAGCGGAAGAAAGATCATAATCGTAAACGATTCCACAAGACAGTACAGGCACATTAGGGAACTTGAGGAACAAAAGCGCATAGCTGACAATGCAAATCGCGCGAAGTCCGATTTCCTTACAAGTATGTCCCACGAGATAAGAACGCCCATTAACACGGTTCTTGGAATGGACGAGATGATCTTGCGAGAGAGTTCCGATGATTCGGTCAAGGGCTATGCGATGGATATCCGAAGTGCCGGAAGAACGCTTCTTTCCATCATCAATGATATCCTTGACTTAAATAAGATTGAATCGGGCAAGATGGAGATCGTTCCCGTTTCCTATGACGTATCCAGCATGATCTACGACGCCTCGAACATGATCAGGTTTAAGGCCGAGGAAAAAGCAATTTCTTTTGACGTGAGCGTATCATCCGAAATCCCGTCGAGACTTTACGGCGACGATATCAGGATAAGGCAGGTGCTTGTTAATATCCTTAGCAATGCCGTGAAATACACAAAGAGCGGGTCGGTGTGGTTCAGGGTTAATCTGACCAGAGATGAAAGCGAGGAAGATGAGGATTCCGTGGTCCTTCACTTCGAGGTTGAGGATACCGGTGCCGGAATCAAATCCGAGGATATGGACAGGCTTTTCTCCGCATTTGAAAGGATAGATGTAGAGCATAACCGAAACATCGAGGGCACTGGACTTGGAATGCCCATAACCATGCAGCTTTTAAAACTCATGGGTTCGGAACTTAAGGTTCAGAGCGAATACGGAAAAGGATCAAAATTCTCCTTTGACCTTAAGCAGGAGATAATAGACAGAGCACCTGTCGGTGACTTTGAGAAAAATATAAAGAATCTCATGACGGAGCAGTATTTCTATACGGAATCCTTTATTGCTCCCGGTGCGACGATCCTTCTTGTTGATGATAACAGCATGAACCGCAAGGTTTTCGTGGCACTTCTTAAGAAAACAAGGATAAATACTATTGAGGCGGAAAGCGGTCCCGAGGCTATCAGACTTGCTTCTTCGCAGCACTTTGACATTATCTTCATGGATCACATGATGCCCGATATGGACGGTGTCGAGGCAATGAAGCATATTAGGGAGAATAAATACGGTCCCTGCGCAGACACGCCTATCATCGTGCTCACGGCCAATGCCATAGCAGGGTCCAAAGAAAACTATCTTAGGGAAGGCTTTGATGATTTCCTTTCAAAGCCTGTTTCCGCGGATAAACTGGAAACTGTCATCCGGGAGAATCTTCCCAATGATCTGGTGGAGCCTGCTCCCGCAGAGAATCAGGACGCAGCTAAAAGCAAGATCCCAGTGGATGTCTCGGATTTCCCTGCAATTTTCGGACTTGACTGGAGGGTTGCAATGATGCGCCTTCAGGACAAGGATATTCTTAATTCGGTTCTTGAAGAGTTTAACAATTCCATCGATTACCAGGCGGATAAGCTTGCAAACTTAAGGGCTTCGTTACCGGATTCTTTTGCGGAATACAGGATAATGGTCCACGGAATGAAGAGCGCTTCGGGGTCGGTAGGAATAATACCGCTTTCGGGTATGGCGGAGATACTGGAGCGTGCAGCTGCAGGAGAGGATCTTGCGACCATAGAAAGACTGCACGACCTGTTTATTACAGAGTGGCGAAGCTACAAAGACAGGCTCAAAGAATACCTTGCAGCGTTTACGGAGGATAAGGAAGCTACCGAAGAGATCAGCAAACCGGTGCTGGATGCGCTCCTTAAAATGCTTGCAGACTCCATGGAAGATATGGATATAGACGGCGCGGACAGCGCAATAGACAAGCTTTCAGACTACAAACTGCCGGATAAACTGGCAGGAGTATTTGCGGATCTTAAGGCGGCGGTCTCTTCACTGGATCAGGAGGCGGTTCAGAGGATCCTTACGGACATCGGTGAGACAGGCACGTGATTTGCTAAAGGAGCAGGGAAATAATGAGCACTGTAATAGTTACAGCCGAAACGGTGGCAATCGCATTCATGCTGCTTATCCTGATTGCGATACTGCAGCAGAACCGTTTCTATAAAAGCAAAAGAACCCGGGTGTTCATCATTTTTGCGCTGGTGGAGATAGTGGGTCTTATGGTGGATGCGACCAGTTATCTGATCGAGGGAAACGAGAACCTCAGCGGATGGATAGCCTTTGTTAACGCATCTACCTTTGTGATCACCAATTTCAGCTGCATTATCTTTGCGCTTTATGTTATAACCGCTGTCAGAGAGAAGTGTTCTTTTTCCTACGCGGCGGTGGGAGTTGTGGCAGTACTGTCCGCTGTTGATACAATCTGGCTCATCTGGGGTGTATATAACGGGAAGCTGTTCCGGGTAGTGGACGGTTACATTATTTACGGATACTGGAGGGATTATGTCAGTGTTGTTCCCTTACTCAGCATCGTTGTCTTTCTGACTATGGCGTTTATGGGAATAAGAAGGCTTGGGGGCAAGCAGACGGTCTTACTCAGTACCTACTTTATTTTCCCGCTTATGGATGCCGCGATCACGCTGTTTTATCCGGAATATGACTTTTCTTATGTTGCATCAAGCCTTGCATGCTGTACCATATTTATCTTTATCCAGGTTGATGCGGCAACGGAAATGCGCGTGGGTGAGAGAGTTCTTATCGATGCAAACAAAGCCAAGACGGAGTTTCTGGCCCGCATGTCTCATGAGATCCGAACTCCCGTGAACACTGTCCTTGGCATGGACGAGATGATCTTAAGGGAGAGTAAAGAAGAGGCTATCAGGGAATATGCCGGCGACATTCAGTCTGCCGGACGGTCGCTCCTTGCCATAATCAATGATATCCTTGATCTTAGCAAGATCGAGTCCGGCAAGATGGAGATCCTGCCTGTTGAATATGATGTTTCGGAACTGCTTTACGACCTTTACAACATGGTCAGTATCCGTGCAAAAGAAAAGAATCTTCTTTTTAATGTAAGCATATCACCTGTTATCCCATCGAAGCTTTACGGGGATGATGTAAGAATAAGGCAGATAATCACCAATCTTCTGACCAATGCCATTAAGTACACCGAGAGCGGTTCCGTCTGGTTTCGTGTTAGCTTGAAGGGCTTTGAAAAGGATGATGAAAATGACGAAAGAGACTATGCCCTGCTGCACTTTGAGGTAGAGGATACGGGTATCGGAATACGCGCCGAAGATATGGACAAGCTGTTCGGTGATTTTGAGAGGGTGGATGACCTTCGGAACAGAAATATCGAGGGAACGGGACTTGGTATTCCCATTACCATGAAACTGCTTAAACTGATGGGTTCGGAACTTAAGGTTCAAAGCATATACGAAAAGGGATCTGTTTTTTCTTTTGACTTAAGACAGGAGATCATTAATAAAGAGCCAATGGGAGATTTCCGGGAAAACCCGGAGGAGATGGGAACGGAGAGAACGGAATTCATGCCTGCTTTCGTTGCACCCAATGCGCGTATTCTCATTGTGGATGATAACAGCATGAACAGGAAGGTGTTTGTATCCCTCCTGAGAACCACCGGGATCAGCGTGACGGAGGCCGAAAACGGGCCGGATGCAATTTCGTTGGCATCAAAGCAATACTTTGATATAATATTCATGGATCACATGATGCCGGATATGGATGGCATCGAAGCAATGCAGCATATCAGGGAGATAACGGACGGACCATGTGACAAAACGCCCATCATCGTGCTGACTGCCAATGCCATTGCGGGATCCAAAGACAAATACATGGCCGAGGGATTTAACGGATATCTTTCCAAGCCCATCGATTACGATGATCTGGAGAAGACCATCATCAAGTTCCTGCCGCATGATAAGGCGAGGACTGCTATCGATAGGGATACGTGCGGTGTATCGGCTTCGGATCAGGATTCTTTTGACTGCGACAAGCTTCCCGTTATCTTCGGAATCGACTGGCGGGTGGCAAAGATGCGTCTTCAGAGGCTGGATATACTGGATTCTGTGCTTTCGGATTTCAGAATGTCCATCGATCAGCAGGCCGAACGGCTTCAGCGGTTTAAAGACGGGCTTCCTGAAACTCTGGATGATTACAGGATCATGGTTCACGCCATGAAGAGTACTTCGGGGTCTGTAGGGATCATTCCTTTGTCCGGAATGGCAGCAGTACTTGAGAAGGCTGCAGGAGCCGGTGACATGGATACCATTAATCGGATTCATGATGTGTTTGTGCAGGAATACCGAAGCTACAAGGAACGACTAAAGGATTATTTTAAAGCAGAAGACGCTAATGAGGATGACAGAGAGGAAATTGGCGGTGAGGTATTAAAGACTCTTTTTGACATGCTTAAGGTCGCGATGGAAGATATGGATATAGAAAGTGCTGACAAAGCAATGGATAAGCTTTCTTTGTACAGGCTTCCTGAAAACGTGACGGATGAACTTGATAATCTGAAGTCCGCAGTGATATCCCTTGATCAGGATGCGGTGGTAGCGATCCTTGACAGGATAGAAACAGGAAATACACAGTAGTAGGAGATATTATGAAGCGAATTTTACTGCTTGGTAAACTCAACGAGGTTGTGAAGGATATAGATAATGCCCTTGCCGAGTTTTTTCACGTGCAGTTGTGCGAACTTAAATCGGATACCCTTGAGGGAATGTTAAAGGTTATTGAGCCGGAGCTCGTGATAATCAGCCTTGTTGGAGCCCATGATTATGACGAGTGGATCTACAGCGTCCTTGCCAACAGATACGGCACGGTTCCGGTAATCACCGTTGGAACGGAGAGCGAACAGAAGGGATTCCTGCGGTTCTATCGAAGCGCCCAGTTTGAGCATCTGATCCGTCCCGTGGATAACGAAGACATTCTCAAAGCCGTATGCAGGAGACTTCGTCTTCATCTTTACGTAAAGGGCGGGAAATACGTCGTTTCAGAGATGGCAAACAAAAAGAATGTCCTTATAGTTGACGACAATGCGGTTACTTTGAGAACCTTGAGAGAGATGCTGATGGATGATTTTGAAGTCAGTGTTGCAACATCAGGAACCCAGGCTCTTACCACCATAGGAAAGAAGCGCCCGGACCTGATTCTTTTGGATTATGAGATGCCTGTATGTGACGGCAAGCAGACACTTGAAATGATCAGAAGCGACCATGAATACAAGGACATACCTGTTATTTTCCTTACAGGGATCAGCGATAAGGCACATATCGAGGCGGTGGTCAAGCTTAAGCCCCAGGGTTACCTGCTTAAACCTCCGTCAAGGGATGAACTTATCAAGACAATCTACGGAAAGATCAACTAACCTTTTATGAAAAGATACATAAACGTTATAGTAGCTACATTATTGGCACTCGTACTCATCAGTTGTGCGGGTGTCATACTTTGTTTAAAGCTGGCAGGAGATGAGAGGGCTACGGATCCTTCGGAGGTTTCAGCCGAAGTATCTGTGTCGGTTTCAGGGCTTTACGTGGAAACAAAACAGGGAATTGTCGGATCTTCGGAAGCGGCGGAAGCGAAGCAGGAAGAAATGCCTGAGTCGAAAACCGAAGAAAAAACTGAGGTGAAGGCGGAAGAAAAGCCTGAAGAGAAAGCGGAAGTAAAGACTGAAGAAAAAACTGAAGAAAAAACCGAGGTGTCGGTCGAAGAGAAGACCGAGAAGAAAGAGGAAGAAAAGGTCGAAGAGAAAACCGAGGCGAAGGCGGAAGAAAAAGAAGAAAAGCAGGAAGAGACGCCGGCTGTTGAGCAGGAAGAGGTGAAGGCGGCCGAACCGGAAGAGTGGCCTGATCTTACGGCACCGGTGTTTCTTTATTACAAGGGTGCGCCACAGATCAAGGTTGGAGATTCTTTTGATATTCATAAGTATGCTGGCTACGCGGACGATGTGGACCGAAATGTAGACTTTAAAGTAGCCGGCGAAGTTGATACGGCAGCGGTTGGTACCTATCCCCTCAAGCTGACTCTCACCGATGACGCGGGACGTACCACGGTCAAGGATATGGAAGTTCACGTTGTTACCGAGATCACGTCTTCGGGCGGCGGCATGGCAAAAGAACAGTTTTCCGATTTCATCAGTAATTTCAAGACCGAAGAAAACAAGCTCGGGATCGATATTTCAAGATGGCAGGGAAATCCGGATTTTGCTAAGATCAAGGCTGCGGGCTGCGAGTTTGTATACATGCGTATCGGCGGCTATGACAGCGGAGAGTTTTTTATAGATAAGTCATACAGGCAGAATATGGCCGATGCCAAGGCCCAGGGGCTTATGGTTGGCGTATACTGGTATGGCGAAGAAGACACTTACGACAAGGTGGTTGCAAGCGTTAAGTATCTGATGGAAATACTGAACGGTGAACCCCTTGATTTTCCCATCGCCTACGACTGGGAGGATTACAGGAACTTTGAATATCACGGCATGAATCTTCACGACCTTAATGCCTGCTTTGCCAATTTTGAAAAAGAAGTGGAAAAGTACGGATACATGGCCTGCCTGTATGGCAGTAAGAACGCCCAGCAGACCATATGGACCGATGAAAAAAAGAATCCTGTCTGGCTTGCCCACTATAACGTTGCAACCTCGTATTCGGATCCTTTCTTTATGTGGCAGCGTTCCAATACCGGGCGTATCGATGGCATAAACGGGGATGTGGATCTGGATATATTCTATCCGGACAGACTCCCATGAACCTTTGGGGACGGGGTTGTTGGTTCATTTTTACTTGATAGAAAATGGCCCTATAACCCCGTCCCCGGGGGTCATTTTATTAAGAATAAATAAAGTGGCCGGTATTTCTTGACAGCATATATTGCGTCAAATATAATGGTACAAAAGATAAATAAATCCGCCGACCAAGAGTATTATCGGATGTAACATGAGAGGGGAAAGAAAATGGAAAATTTAATGGAGATCGTTAAAGGTCGAAAGAGCGTGCGCACCTTTGACGGAAATAAACTGAAGGAGGACCATATCAAGAGCCTTACGGATTATGCAGGAAAGATCACCAATCCTTTTGATATCCCGGTGGAGTTTGTGCTCCTTGATGCAAAAGAACATGGCCTGTCAAGTCCCGTTCTTTCGGGAGAGAATATGTATGTGGCTGCCAAAGTCGCAAAGAAACCCTTTGCGGACGTGGCTTTCGGCTATTCTTTTGAAAAGCTCGTTCTTTTTGCGTGGTCGCTTGGGATCGGAACCGTCTGGATCGGCGGGACAATGAAAAGAGAAACATTTGAAGATGCTGCCGGCCTTAAAGAAGGCGAGATGATGCCCTGCGTCACCCCTTTAGGCTATCCTGCAGCCAAGAAATCCATAAAGGAAACCATGATGCGTAAAGGAGTGGGAGCTGATTCCAGAAAGGCTTTTGAAGACCTGTTCTTTGAAGATGAGTGGGGTCGTCCCTATGCTCCGGGAGAGGATATGCGCGATGTTTTCGAAATGGTTCGGTGGGCACCCTCGGCAGTGAACAAGCAGCCCTGGCGCATCATTGTTAAGGACGGGGCATATCATTTCTATGAAAAGAAAGACAAAGGCTATGTAAGCGATAAGACCGGAGATCTGCAAAAGGTGGATGTGGGCATCGCTCTGTGCCATTTTGTCATGGGCCTTGAAGAACAGGGAAAGAAGCCGACTGTGTCCGTAAACGCTCCGGATATCGCGGTTCCCGATGATGTGGAATACATAGTAAGTGTCAGATTATAGGTGAAAAAATGGAAAACACATTTGATATTCAAGCATATATGACCAAGGGTGTAGAGCGGGTTGTTTCCGATGCATTAAAGGCTACTTTTAAGAATCCCAGAGAAAGCGCCTATCTTGCCCGTTTTGCCCTTGCCAGCAAAGAGGCATCTGCAAAAAGAAAAAAAGCAGAGGAAAGTGGCGAGCATATCCCGCCTTTTCTCATTGCAAGCATTACCAGCCAGTGCAATCTCCATTGTGCAGGCTGCTATTCCCGCTGCAATCATGCCACCACTGATTCGGCTCCGGTAGCACAGCTTACGGACGAAGAGTGGTCAGAAATATTTGATGAGGCCGATGATCTTGGGGTAAGTTTTATCCTTCTTGCAGGAGGCGAACCTATGCTCAGAAGAGGCGTGATAGAATCGGCAGGACAAAGGAAGAATATTCTTTTTCCGATATTTACAAATGGGACATTCATGGACGAACGTTATTTTGAACTCTTTGACAAAAGCCGCAATCTGATCCCTGTCATGAGCATAGAAGGGAAAAAGGAGGTCACTGACAACCGAAGAGGAGAAGGCATCTACGACAAACTGATAAATAACATGGATGAGTTAAAGAAAAGAGGCCTTATCTTCGGCGCATCAGTTACGGTTACCACGGAGAATGTAAATGAGGTAACATCCGAAGCCTTTTTAAACGAGCTATCATCAAGAGGGTGTAAAGCCATCATTTTTGTTGAGTTTGTGCCGGTTACGGACGAGAGTATGCATCTGGCACCGGGCGAAAAAGAAAGAGAGTATCTTAAGAACGAAATAGATAAGCTTCGCAGAGAGCACCCGGAGATGGTATACATTTCTTTCCCCGGAGACGAGAAGAGTTCAGGGGGCTGTGTCGCAGCGGGAAGAGGTTTCTTTCACATTAATTCCCACGGCGGAGCTGAGCCCTGTCCATTCTCGCCTTACTCCGATATCAACGTCCGGGATACGTCCCTTAGAGAAGCCGTGAATTCAAAACTGTTCAGAACATTGAGAGAGGGTGGTTACCTTCTTGATGAACATCAGGGCGGTTGCACTCTTTTTGCCAGAAAGGACGAAGTAGAGAAGCTTGTCGGCTTGAACTAACAAAAAAACACCGGGTTGTAATGAGTGCGAGACGGCGAAAGCTTTCCTCATATATTTTTGGCAAGAAGCCAAAACATTTCATCCGGCTTAGGGTTCATGTTTTCGTCCATGGCGCATGGGTCTTCATAACAGTCTTTGACCTTCCGATCAAAGCCAAGGCGCTGATATAATCTGATATTATCGTTTTCATCCGGAGCCACGCCTATAGTTACGGTTTTAATGCCCTCTGATCTAAGATTTGACATTACTTCATTAATCAAACGTGTTCCGATCCCGCGTCCTCGGTACTCCTTTTTGACGCGGAAAGCACATAAATATGCTCTGTCAGTTCCGTTGGCAAAATCATTATCATCGAGATTCCGGAATACATAGAGCTCAGAAATAAGCTGTGAATTATTATCTGTGGTCCAAAACTCGGCATTTCCGGTCGCTATATTATTGAAAAAGAATCGTGCGGTGGGGGATGCGTTTTCTAAATTCTCATATTCCCACAGTTTAAGCATTTCATCACAGGTCGCTTGTCTTATTACCATAATTGTATGATCATTTTATGTCTTTCGTTTGATAATCCGAAGGGATCTCACCTATTTTTCCCAGCAGCTTTCCTAAACTATGGTATTTGCCGGAATATATGATGGGATCTAGAACAGTGAGATCTATATCAAATATATCCTCACACTCAAGTCTTTCATCCATCTGGATATTTCGAATATGGCAAAAGAACGTTGTTGAATCACCTGTTTCGACAGTCCTCGCAACCTCGCACTCATATACCCAGGGGCTTTCGTCAAGTGTCGGGATATCCAGCACTTTGCCTCGGCTGACGCCATAAGTCATACCATCTTTTCTGCCGTTTTTCCCGTGCTTTGAACCAAGATAGTCCATAAGCGGCAGCATTTCTGTACTGACAAGGTTAGCGCTGAAGATGCCGGTACGAATGACATTCTGTTTTGTGTTCTTTGTCCCGGCCATGCTTATTACAAGCAAGTATCTGTCACCTTCTTCATGTGTGGCACTAAGCCAGGTGATCGGTGCGAAATTATACGTTCCGTCCTCATTGTTAGTGCCAATGATAAATGCGGGTTGTACGCACATGGAGTAAATAGGTGCAACGGATTTCCTTTTCATCAATTATGGATCCTTTCATTTATGATGCCGCTTGTTCATTTCTAGACGTTCTTTTTTCAATACTCGGCAACATCTATCTTCTTTTGAAGCACTGCAGCATAGTCGTGCGCGGTCTTTCCGACATTTTCCGGATTTATCTGATAGTGGATATTATAAAGAATCCCGCTTTCCCCGGTCCTGTCTGGCAAATGATCCTCATCAACATGTAACCCGATTACTTCAAGGCAGAGCATTACGTGATCGTCGCCTGGAACTATTTCTTTTTCCCATATGAGCTTGCATTCAAGGTTCAAGAAACACTCCTGCACCATAGGCGCATTTACCCAGGATGCCTTTTCAACTGTGAGTCCTGATGCTGTGATCTCATCAACCTCATACTGATTATTCTTAATGGTGTCCATGCAAGCGGCATGATACTCTGCTGACATGAAATTGATAGCGGCTTCTTTGGTTTCAGAGATACTCTTGTACAAGTGGCCGTTTTTATTGACGCTGGCAAGGATCGCATAAAAACCGTTGCCGTGATCTGCGCTTGTAAACGTAGCCCAGGACTGCATACAGGCATTAGGCTGCCCGTTGTCCTTATATGTGGTTACAAGAAACAACGGAGAGGGCACGGTAACAACAAATTCTTTCCATGAAAATCCAAAGTTCCGGGAAAAATCTCCAAATGTTCCTTTCATGCCATCAGGCATGTCTTTATAACTGAACTTCATACTGACCTCCGCATTTTAGATTGAATGCTTCTTACTCATCCGG
>JAILHY010000129.1 GCA_024695575.1 Lachnospiraceae bacterium | reverse complement strand
GGATGTTCCCGTTTGATTGCCAGGTCCATCATCTTATATACGGTTTTGTGGCACTCCGCATGATCATCGATGTGTGTGTCAGTAAAGCCGATGACAGTAAAAGTACTGTCACCGGCTTTACACAATGTTTTTGCAGGACCCAAAGTGCCTTCTTTCAGCAATTCGATCATAATCCTATTCCCTGGGCGGTAAAGCCTTCAATGAGAGCTAACAGCGCCAAGGACTGACCATAGTGCATCTTCACAAGGGGAATATCCCTGTAGTGCTGAAGGGTCATTCCTACATTGGTACCGTAAGATACCTGGGCAAGCTCTCCGTTTTCGTTGATATTTCCGACGATGGCATTAAGAGCGCGTTCTCCGCATTCTTTGTAGGAATCGTCGAGATAACCTTTTCTTATCCCTTTAAGAATACCATAACAGAAGCCTGCTGTGGCAGATGCTTCGAGATATGAAGTTTCATCGTTTATAAGTGTGTGCCAAAGCCCCGCGGGACTCTGATACTTTCTAAGTGCATTTACCTGGTTTTGAAAGAAGCCAAGGGCATACCGTTTTTCGGCGTTGTCAAAGTCGATAATATCCAGAAAATCCGGAATAAATACGGTTATCCAGCAATTACCTCTTCCCCAAAGGGCACCGGCGAAATGATCTCTGTTAAGGAAATTCCAGCCGTGATACCAGAGTCCAGTTTTTGAATCAAACAGATATTTCGAGTGAAGAAGAAACTGGTACTTTGCTTCCTCGGTATAATCGGTCCGACCCGTCATTCTGCCGTATTTTGCAAGAAAAAGAACGGTCATTATCAAAGTATCGTCCCACATCTGCTCGTCGTTTACAAGCTCTGCGTGTTCGTGCTGGATTCCGCCTTCTTCGGTGCGTTTCATGGAATGCATGATCCATTCGGCCCACTCATCCATAATTTCGGCGTATTCTTTCTTTTGCCGCTTCTCATAAAGATAGGCCATTGTGAGAAGGGGACAGATGGTATTTACGTTCTTGTCGGGAAGACCGATCTTGATTCTGTCTTCAAACCATTTTTCGATCTCGTCAAGGTATCGGTCGTTTCCGGTAAATTCGTACATTTTGTATAGACCGTAGAGGCCGATACCGTGGGTCCAGTCCCAGGCGCCGAGGCTTTTAGCCTCGGCCGGGGTTCGACCAACTGTTTCAACGAGATTATCTATGTACTTTTGATCTATGCTGTACAGGAATCCGTAGAGATTGCTTTGTACGGATTCAAATACTTTCGTGTAATCCTCTTTGTTCATCTCATTCCTTCTTAATGATTTTTGTCATACCATGCGGCACGCTCATCGAGGACTTCCTGAAGATGATTGTCAAGAAGGATCTGGTATTCTTCTTCGTAAACTTTGTCGAACTGTCCTTCGGGAGCAAGCATGCACTTGAATACGAATTCGCAGATCAAGGTCTGAAGAAGCGGAACGTATTCATCGGTTGAAAGAGCTCCGCCGATAAGCATCTTGTCATAGTAATTGCTGTACTGTGACTTATACTTTCCTTCAACTACGTCTCTGGGAGTATTGGGATGTCCTGCGCAGTAGTTGTCGATAAGTCTGTTGTACTCGAAATCAAAGTTGGAAATAAGGAATGCATTGTCGTTTGAGTCGGTGGTGGTACCGGCGTCCTTGCAGGCATCTCTGGATCTTCCGAGAGGATATCCGTCGTCGCCAAGATCGGAACCGTAACCGTATACGCCGTATTTAACTTCCATTGCATATTCTTCGGTGGAAAGGAAGTTTAAGTATTCCATAACAGCATCGATTCTGTCTTCTGCAGTCTTGGGAACATATACATAGTGGTCAAAAGCGTCCTGTGAAGGAACTTCGTAAGAGCCGTCAAGGTTCTCGATGCAGTCAACCTCTACCATGTGGTAGTTGGGATCTTCTGCGGTGTCATAAGCGTTGATGCAGTCCATGGAACCGTTCATGATAAATCCGTACTTGCCGTTTGCAACGTTCTGATCGTAAAGGGAATCGTCCGTATCGGTTGCAAAGTCGGGATCGATGATCCCGTCAAGAACGAACTGGTTGAGCTGTCTTAAGCCGTCCTTGTGACCGGGCTTTAATACCATGGTGAAAGTAGGCTCGTAGATATAGTTGTCTCTTTCATTTGCACGGCTTGTATAGGCAAGAATAAAGTTTGTGAACTTACCGTCTGTAACCTTGCCGCTGAATCCGTAAGGAGTGATATCAGGATACTTTTCCTTCATAGCATAAAGAATCTTGATGAGTTCTTCTTTTGTCTTGGGCATTTCCATTCCCATGCCTTCAACAAGATCCTGACGAAGGTAGGTTTCGTGGTTCTTTCCGTGGTAAGCGTATACGCCGGGAAGAGCGTACTGAGCGCCGTCAAACTTACACCAGTCGATGGCATCGGCATTCTTTGAAAGGTAGTCGGGATCGAGTCTGTCAAGGTAAGGTCCAAGGTCTACGAGTCCGCCGAGGGCTCCGTATGAACCAACTCTCTGTCTGTCGTAGGTTCTGATGACATCAGGTGCGGTATTGCCGACAAGCATGACATTGACTGCATTGTCTGCTCCGGAACGGGGAACGGGAACGTAGGTTACATGTACTCCGCGGGGCTCCATAATGGAGTTAACCCAGTCTGTAAATACGTTGTCTGTTAAGGATCTGCCTGCACCGTATTCTCTGCCTCGGTCATAGACCATAACGGTGATCTCAACTATTTCCTTGGGTTTTTCTTCTTCCTGTGAAGTAGAAGCCGGAGTTGAGGTCTCTGCAGCCTTAGGTGCTTCTTCTTTGCTTACGGATGCCGTTGAAGCAGAAGAAGGTGTTTCTGTCTGTCCGCATCCGCCAAGGAGCATTGCAGAAGCGAGCGTGACTGCCAATAGCTTGGTAATTCGTTTTTTCATTTTGTCCTCCCATACATTAATAGTGGTTTTTTGTTTTATTTAAGAGGGTTTTATTCCTTAACGCCCCCAATGTTAACGCCTTTGGTAAAGTACTTTTGAACGAAAGGATAGAAGATGAGCATGGGTACCATTGCAAATACGATGGCAGCAGACCTGACATTCTCAGGTGTTACGAGCATCTCTTCCATTTCATTTGCGTTGTAATCTATGCTTATGGAATCAAGCATAAGTTTAACGTGATACTGGAGTGTGTAGAATTTCGTACGGTTTTCGTAATACATGACGTCCGAGATTCCGTTCCATCTTCCTATACCGTAAAAGAGCATTATGGAAGAAACTGCCGGCATGGAAAGAGGTGCCGCGATCTTGAAAAGACAGCCCCATTCTCCGCATCCGTCGATGTACGCAGCCTCGAAGAGAGACTTGTTTATCCCCATAAAGAAGGATCTTAGGATAATAAGGTTAAAAGGACTTATCATGATGGGTATGATCAAAGCCCAGACCGTATTGATCAGATTTAAATCCTTTATCAACAGGTAATGAGGGATAAGACCCGCATCAATGTACATCGTGATTGTGATTATGGTAAGGAATACTCTTCTTCCGCCAAGTTTTTCTTTTGACAGAGCATAGGCTGCGAGTGCTGTCATTACGGTTGACAGCACTGCAGAGCCTATTGTCAGAAGTATCGAGTAGAACAGGGAATACACGATATTTCTGTTGCTGAAAACCATCTTATAGCCTTCCAGAGTAAATTCTCTCGGGATCAGCTTTACAAGACCCTTGGCGATCGCGTTCTTTCCGCTTAAAGAAACCGCAATAATGTTGAGCATGGGGGTAAGAGTGATAATTACGAGCAATGCACATACAATAAGCATGAAGATCTGGAAGGGACTGAACTTTTTGTCATAACATGAGTTCATTACATTATTCCCTCCTCTCCGAGTTTCTTTGCGATCTTATTGGCGATCAGCACCATGCATACGCAGACAACGGATTGGAAAAGACCGACTGCAGCGGCGAAATCGTAGCGTCCGGCCTGAAGACCGACGGAATAAACATAGGTACTGATAACCTGCGCTGCGCCTTTGACTGTAACGTTACCAAGAAGCAAAGGACGTTCGAAGCTGATGGAAAGGATCTTGCCCACATTCATGATCGTCATGGTAACTATGGTGGGTTTGATCTGCGGAAGTGTTACGTGCCAGATTCTTTTCCATCTGCCGGCACCGTCAATGTATGCGGCATCGTAGAGTTCGGTATTGACTCCTGCTATGGCAGCCAGGTAGATTATCATTCCATAGCCAAGACCCGACCATATTCCGCTTCCCCAGTAAATGATCCGCCAGCTTGTTGTATTGGTCATAAAAGGAACAGCCTGAAAACCCATTGCTGTGATAGCACTGTTGACCATACCTCGCGGACCAAATACCTGATACATGATACCTGCGATAACTACCATTGAAAGGAAGTGAGGAATGTACAGTATTGTTTCGGTGAACTTCTTGACCTTTTTGTAACGCATCTCACTTAAGAGGATCGCTGTAACAATCGGGAAAGGGAAGTTGATCAAAAGACCGCCTATATTAAGGATCAGGGTGTTTTTGATGGCTGTGGCAAATTCTTTGGCCTTGAAGGCTTCTTCGAAATTCTTGAAGCCGACCCATTCGCTTGCCCATATGCCTTTGAAGATGTTATATTTCTTGAATGCAACAATGGTTCCAACCATCGGTACGTACTTGAAGAGTATAAAGAATGCCAGCGGAATGCATAGCATTACATAAAGAGGGATATTCCTCTTGAAATTGTTTTTTTTGTTTCCCACTGTAGCCCCCGCTTTCTTGTGAAACAAATATACCAACCCGTATTTAGTTTTAACACGTGTAAACTTGTTAACACAATTATAAGTCCCTTTTAAAATTATTGCAACATCTTTTTATAAAAAAAACGACATCCTAAATTCGGACGTCGCATTTTTACTCGTGTATATACACGTTTTCTTTTATGAAACCGGAGGCTTTCCTACAGATCCTCTTTCGATATATCTGGTAGGAAGCTCGATATGATTCTCAATCGGAGATCCTTCTATAAGATCGATCAGTGAATTTACGCTTGTGCTTGCGATATTTTCAAAACCGCAGTTCATGGTATTAAGTCCCGGAGTCAGATACTTTGAAACCGGAATGTCATCGAAGCCGATGACCGAAACATCATCAGGTATTGAGTACCCAAGATCTTTGAGAGCGTTCATTGCACCGATGGCCATGACATCGTTGGCGGCAAATATTCCGGTAGGCTTTAAGGCTTTTTTGTCACTGTATATTTTTTTGGTCTCTTCGTAAGCCTTGCTTTCGTTAAAGTCGCAGTCGATCTCGGTGATGGAGGCTATCTTGTCTTTATATTTCTCGCAGGCGCTTCGGACACCTTCATGACGCCTGATGGCGGGAAGTCTTTGTCTGTTACATCCTATATAAAGAAGATTCTTGTGACCGTATTCAACCAGCTTTTCTATTGCAAAATAAGCTGAAACCTGATCATCCATGTTGACGGCCACCACATTTTTGTAGTGGGAATCCCGCTCCTGATTGATAAGAACTATCGGGTATCCGTGCTCACCGAGTTTTTCAATGTCTTCGTTACCTGTGTTGTAACCAAGAAGGATGGCGCCGCGTACGAGCTTACTGTTAAAGATCCTCTCTATGGACTTAACATCTTTCTCCACATCGGTAAGGTAAATGAGTGTTTTGTATCCGCGCTTCTGGGCGCTGTTGGCAACCAGATTTACAAGTTCCGTAGCAAAGTGGGAACTAATGTCCTTGCCGACACCGGAATACTGCTGCGAATATGCAGAGAAAAGTCCGATGATCTGCTCTTCCTTACCTACAAGGCTTCGAGCTCTTGAATTGGGTTCAAAATTATACTTTTCTATGTAACTGCGGATCTTTTCCTCAGTCTTGGGCGAGACTCCGCCTACACCGTTTATAACCTTGGAAAGAGTGACTCTCGACACACCTATGATCTTAGCAAGTTCTTCCGTTGTCATACGAATATATGCTCCGTCGATTTATTTACCCCTTTAAAGAGCCCATCCAACTAGATGATATCGATTTTTTTATCACGTGTCAAGACAAACGGGGACTATATCGCCCACACTTTCATTCTTGTTTTTTTTGCCTCCCGGTATCTCTCATCGGTGTTATAATCATTTTGTAATTTGTAAAAAGAAAGGGTTATAATATGGAAAGCACTATCAGTGGAAATATAAGCAATGTAAAAGAACGGATAGCAGCCGCCTGCGAAAGAGCAGGAAGAGACCCAAAGGAAGTTACGCTCATTGCGGTAAGCAAGCTTAAACCCTTTGAGGACATCATGGAAGCAAAGAATGCCGGAGCCACGGATTTTGGCGAAAACTACGTACAGGAACTTGTGGAAAAGATCGGAAAGAACAGCGAAACCTGTGGGGAAGCCACACCGACTGTACGCTGGCACATGATCGGTCACCTTCAGAAGAATAAAGTTAAGTACCTTATAGGGCAAACTGCCCTGATACATTCTGTTGATTCTTTGTTTCTGGCGGAGCAGATCGAGAAAGAATTGGCAAAGAAAGACGAGATCACCCGGATCTTACTGGAAGTAAACGTGGCGGAAGAAGAAAGCAAGTGGGGCTTTACCACGGAATCCGTCAAAGAAGCAGCGGCTGAGATAGGGAAACTACCCCACGTTCGAGTGCTGGGACTCATGACATCTGCGCCCATAACGGAAGATCCCGAATCCAACAGAGTATACTTTCGTAAGTTAAATGAACTTGCCCATGAAATGTTAAAGGAGAACCTTTTGGTGAAAGATCCTTCTTTTTCATGTCCCGTATTATCAATGGGAATGACCGGAGATTTCGAAGTGGCTGTAGAAGAAGGAGCCACCATGGTCAGGGTCGGAACTGCTATTTTTGGAAAACGCTGATTTACGGATGCCTATATTGTGATATACTATGCATGCATATTTTACCTAGGGGGGTTAAATTATGGAATATCGCGAATTGACAGTTTTTGCAATTGCACTTCGCATAGCAGTCGCTGTTTTGCTTGGCGGCGTTATCGGAATGGAGCGAGGACTTAAGAACCGCCCCGCGGGTCTTCGAACCTACATGCTTGTGTGTGTGGGATCTTGTCTCATAATGCTTACAAACCAGTATGTGTTCCAGGCCTTTCAGACGGGTGATCCCGTAAGAATGGGAGCCCAGGTTGTAAGCGGTATAGGTTTCCTTGGCGCAGGTACCATCGTTGTTACCAGACGAAACCAGATAAAGGGACTTACAACGGCAGCGGGACTTTGGGCGGCAGCGGCAGCAGGACTTGCGGTTGGCGTCGGATTATACGAGGCTGCGATACTTGGAGGCATAGTCATCTTTCTTGTTCTTTCCATTATTCACAGATGGGACAGCAGGTTACGTCAGAACTCGAAGGTTTTCGAGATTTATGTGGAATTAAGCAAGTCCGTAAGTCTCGGAGATTTTATGCGTAAGATCCACGAAATGGACCTTGAGATCGAAAACACCCGCACGGAGAACGATTCCACCGATGAGGGCAAGCACTCTTACATTTTTGCTTTAAAGTCCAAAGAAAAAAGAAATCATGATGTTCTTATGCAGCAGATCCGCGGCATCGAAGGGGTTGCCTACGTGGAAGTGCTGTAAATAAATGGGTAAACATGGGAATGGGAGTAATGTTAGCGAATTATCACACACATACGGTGCGCTGTAAACATGCGAAAGGAACCGAAAGGGAATATATTGAAGCTGCCATAGCAAACGGCTTCAAGGTACTTGGGTTTTCGGATCATGTGCCGCAACCCTTTAAGAACGGTTTCGTGTCAACTATCCGCATGGACATGAGCGAGATACCTAATTATGTGGATACTCTTTTAAAACTTCGGGAAGAGTATAAGGATCGAATTAAGATCTATATCGGTTTTGAAGTCGAGTGCTACAGCGATTATTTTGATGAACTTATGGCGGAACTCAAAAAGTACCCCATCGACTATATGATCCTGGGTCAGCACCACGTACCAAACGAAGATAACGGAACATATGTAGGTTTCAAGACTGACAGTGAGGAAGTTCTTAAGCTTTATGCGGATACCGTTATTAAGGCGATGAAAACTGAACTGTTTGCATATCTTGCGCATCCCGATCTTATTAATTTCACGGGGCCGGAGGAAGTATTTGAAAAGCACATGAAACGGGTAATCCAGGCTTCAATAGATGATGATTATCCTTTGGAGATCAATCTCTACGGCTTTGTTGATGAACGTCAGTATCCGAGTGACAGATTCTTTAAGCTGGCAAGTACAATGGGCGCAAAGTTTATTATTGGCTGTGATGCTCATAAGCCGGGACTTTTGATCCAGCCGGATACTATTCCCGGATTTGCGGATTTTCTTAACAGAAACGGGATAGTTACTACGGATTATTCGGATCCGGATCTGCTGATCAAAAAGAAACTGTCTGACTTAAATGATCATATTTGATTGAAAGTGATCAAGAAATCTGCTTATCTGAGCGTTCGTTCAAAAACAACACCATCAAGTGACATTTCATAAGAAAAGTGTAAAATCTGTATCGAAGGGATGAGTTCTTCATCCCTTTAATATATTTTAAGGAGAGTATATCATGAAAAAGAAATCCACCTGGTGCATCATCTTAGCTATCTGCTTTATCGTGAGCATGGTCGGAGCTAATCTTGTTGCATCCTCCTTCGGAAAGGTAAAAGTATTAAACTATACCATTCCGCTTTCAGAACTATCTTCAATGATATCTGAGAATGTGGCAGAAAACGGCAGGACTGTTGATGTTTTATTTGATGCGGATACAGCTTCTCAGATCAGTTTAACTGTTTATGTGCCCAAGAATGCAACAAAGGAGCATCCCGCTCCGGCAGTTGTCTGTGCACACGGTTACAATAACACAAAAGAAATGCAGCTGTTCAATCTCGAAGAGCTCAGCAGAAGAGGATTTGTTGTTATTGCTTATGATCTTGCGGGTCATGGCCGTTCCGATGTTTCCGTAAATGATCATACCAAGGGTACGGAAGGTTGTCTTGCGGCAGTCGAATATGCAATGAGCCTTGATTTTGTTGATATCGATCGGGTTGGTCTTACAGGTCACAGCGCAGGCGATCTTAACTGTTCAAATACTCTGGCGATCGTCAACGGAGCCGAATCGAACAATCATGTAAGAGCATGGTTCTGTTCATCAGGTACGATCGCAGCTCTTTTCTTATCCCAGGATCTTACAGACAATTTCATATGGAGAGTCGGAGTAGGCAAGTGCGACGAACTTGACACCAATTTCTTCGGTGCAAGTCATTTCCTTGATACTCCTTTTGCAGCTTCACTTGTTCAGAAAACATATCCCGGTTTTTCAGATTCCGTAGTAACCGATGGTCAGTGGTACGGTGCAGACGGACCGATAGACACTCCTTCTGCCGGCAATGCTCTTGGAGTCGATAAAGCAATTTCTATCTGCAATCCCGGTTATACTCATCCGGCAGCAGTATTCTCACTTGAAGGATCGAGGCTTTCCATCGAGTTTTTCTATGCTGCTTTCGGTACTCCGACCGGAGCCAAATACATTTCACCCAAGAGTCAGATATGGCCTTTGGCTACAGCCTTCCAGCTTCTTGGAATGCTTGCCTTCTTTGCATCTGCAGTTCTTCTTGTAGGCCTTCTTCTTGAGACAAAGCCTTTTGAGGACCTTAAGAGAACATCGGATGTCATGAGCGATCTTCCTTCAATTAAGGACTGGCGCCAGTGGGTAATGATCGTTGTTGTCTTCATTCCCCTCATTCTTTTCCCGATATTTACATATTTCCCTTGCTATACCAAGGGTTCAGCGATATTCGACAGCACAAGTTACACCGCACCTGTAGTAAACGGAGTAGCATGGTGGACACTTTGTGTAGGTCTGTTTACGATATTCATGCTGCTTGTTAAACAGCTACTTATTCATTTCCTTTGCAAAGAGGATGAGCGTGAGAATGTATTTGCGAATGCAGCATTTGAGAGCGTAAGTCAGTGCCTGAAGACGGTTCTTCTGGCAGCAACCGTTGTTGTTATCATGTATATTCCGCAGTTCATTGCATACTATGGATTTGGGGTACAGTTCGGAATAGCAGTATATGTAGTCGGTGTTCCGCGTTATGTATGGCTGCCCGATATACTGTTTAAGTATCTGCCTATCTGGATCGTTATGATGGTTCCCAATGCATTGCTTAACTCACAGACACGTTATCGTGATGTACCCGAGTGGGCATCGACGGCATTCTGTGCATTTGCTAACCTTGGACCTATTGTTGTTATGACATGGGTTAACTACGCAACCATTGTTAAGACCGGCGTACTGAAGCATCCCGACGGTGATCCCAGTATTATGGCATTCAATCTCTTTGCTCCTATGATCTTTATAGCCATTACCGGCAGATATGCTTATAAGAAGACAAAGAACGTATGGCTTGGAGCTTTGATCAATGCGGCCGTGATCGGAATAATGGCGGTAGCGATCACTCGTCATTCTTCAGATTTAATGTTCCACTTCTAAATCGGCTATTTGGTTAACAGCCTGTCTCCGAGGGCGTTTATCAGTTCGGTATCGGCTGGGGTGCGCTCCATAATTACATAATCTGGAACCGTGAGGTCGGCGAGGGTGAGTAAAGCATCTTTGCCGACCTTACTTGTATCACAAAGAAGGATTTTCTTTTTCGTGTGTTTCATCATTTCCTGACTGACTGCAAGGACTTTGGGCTCGATGCTTGTGATTCCCGCGCTTGCTGATATTCCGCTGCAGGAAAAGAACATGATGTCAGTATGATATTGCTTGACAGATTCAACAGCCTGAATACCCGTTAAGATCGCGCCGTCGTATACCTGACCGCCCAGAAGGTATATGGAAGCAGAGGTGTTTTCGGCCGCAATCCTGCTTATTCTCAAAGAACTTGTGATAAGAGCTATATTTTTCAGGTTTTTGATATATGGGATGAGTGGAATGTTGGTGGAACTGCTTTCCATAAATATTGAACAAGAATTGGTGAGAAACCGGCTTGCTATCTTTGCTATTTTTTCTTTTGCCTCAATATTGGTCTGTTCTCTGACAAAGGGGGGATAATCCCTTTCGAGTGAAGGTATCATGGCACCGCCCCAGGTCCGTTTTATGAGGTTCTGTTTCTCCATATTTTCAAGATCTCTTCGGATCGTGGCTTCGCTTACATATAGTTGTTTGGTAAGATAGGGAACGGTTACACTTCTCTTTTCTTTAATGATCTCATATATTTTTGCATATCTGTCTGCCTGAAGCATGGATATTTTCCTCCACGTGATTGAACTTGATTATATTTTAGCGAATTTGCATAAAAATGCAAGCGAATATGCAATAACAACGTCACTGATTGATACTTATTTTCGCTAAATATAGAATTAGATTGTAATTGATCGAATTGGTGGGATATTGATGGAAAATCTTAAGACAGAAATCGAAAAGTTAATGAGGGAATGCGGCGACATAATGTTAAATGCACGCCGCGACCCGTCAATGGTGACTGCCAAAGAAGGACATGCCAATTTCGTGACAACATATGACAAAGCCATTCAGGAAATACTTAAGAAGGGGCTTTTAAAGCTCCTCCCGGGTTCTGCTTTTGTAGGTGAAGAAGAAGATATTCACCCGAGGATCAACGAAGGCTACGCTTTCATTGTGGATCCCATAGACGGAACAACCAATTTTATCAGAGATTACAAGCAAAGCTGCATTTCCGTAGCACTGCTTGAAGACGGCGCTCAGAAGATGGGGTTTGTCTATAACCCCTATCTTGATGAGATGTTTTACGCCGTAAAGGGAGGAGGCGCCTATCTAAACGGCGCAAAGATCGAGGTTTCCGGTCTTCCTGTCGAGGAAGGGATAGTGATATTCGGAACATCGCCCTATTACAGGGAATTGAACCGGAAATCCTTTGATCTTGCTTATCTTTATTTTCAGAGGGCCCTTGATATAAGAAGAAGCGGCTCCTCTGCGCTGGATCTTTGCAGTATTGCCGCAGGGCGGGCAGAAGTATTCTTTGAGCTTTGCCTAAGCCCATGGGACTTCGCGGCAGGGTCACTGATAGTGACCGAAGCAGGGGGAATTGTAACAACTGCAGAAGGTTCACCACTTAAATTTGACACTCCGAGTTCGGTTATGGCTACAAACGGGGTCGCATAACTCATATTAGGAAGGGAGGTTAATTGGAGTTATGGGGTAAAAGAAGTTCTTTTCACTTAAGACGAATGAGGGATGCTTAAGGCTGTTAGCCCTATTCGTCGCACTGATCATTGTATTCAGTGTCTTTGCTCAGGTTCTTACGACCAGGGGGTATAAGGTCGAAGTATCTGACATTGTTATCAACGTAAGAGGAGCAGATCTTCATTTTGAAAGGAGATAAAACATGAAATTAACACTTAAAACAGCTCAGGGATGCAGGCGCATATTGTTTATGTTGGTAGCGCTTATCCTTATTCTCAGCTTTATAGGATCGCTGATCTCGTCAAACGGCGGAAAGATCAAAATATCCTCTCTTACAATCGATTCCCGCGGTGCAGAAATAAGGATCGATCAGTACGTTCCCGCCGGGATATCAGATTCAGACAAGCTTCCCTGTATCCTGTTAGCACACGGCAGAGGTACCAATAGAGGCGCTTTAAAGGGAGTTGCGGAAGAACTGGCAAGACGCGGCTTCGTAGTACTTAATGTAGACTCCTACGGCCAGGGTATGAGCGAACAGCCCATCAGCGATGATGCTGGTCAGGGCGCGGATCACTTTATGTGGGCAGCTCCCGGCGCATTCGGACAGCTCGATGCACTTGCTTTTGCACGTACTCTTAACTATGTAGACCAGGAACGTATCGCAATGTTCGGACATTCCATGGGTGCAGGCCGTGTATCCTATGTAGCAAAGGTCGACAGCGGATTCTATACCTTTAATGACCTTCTTATCAATGTACTTGCTGATACTTTCGGCCAGACCTTCACGGAAGAAGAGATCAACATGGATGCGGACCAGCTTGCTGCAGAGCGTCTCAATGCAGATCAGCTTGCGCATTACAATACTCTTCGTGCTGAAAAAGAACAGTTCTTTAACACCCGTGTTAAGACTATCATCGGAAGCAACCCCGGAACAGCAGAGGTTGAGGTTGGCGGACATACGGTAACCAGAGCATGTCAGGCCAATGTTATCATGGTAAACGGTAAATACGATGATCTTGGCGCCGGCGCTATGTGGAACAAAGACGGCACCACCACCGAAGCAGTAATGGGCGGCGTAAAGATCGCACACTGGTATAACATTGCTACAGACGGCTCCAACATGACCGAGATCGGTTCCATGGAGTCAGAGACCATTCTTAACAACACTACTCTTTCCAATGCCCTTAAGAACAGGACCGCCCGCATGGTTTGTTACGCACCTGTTGATCACTGTGGCCTTTACTTTGACAATGAAGCAAACAGAGAGTATATCGTTGTAATGTCTCAGGCTCTTAATTACAACAGAGGTAACCTTACCGATTCAAAGACCGTGCCCCTTGATCCTACCAAGCAGACCTGGCTTCTTCGTGCGCTTTGCAATTTCACTGCAATGCTTGCAATGTTTGGCCTTATCTTCCCTATCGTGGGACTTCTTATAAAGACCAAGTTCTTCGCAGGTATCATAGCAGATACAAAAGAAACCGTTCCCGTTGCACTTTCAAAGAGCGGAAAGATCGCATACTGGGTATTTGGCGGAGTAACCGTAATTCTTACCTTCTTGGCTTTGAGACATGCAAATAATGACCTTCCTCAGTACTGGGCAGGTGGTTTCTTATACAAGCTGCCGCCTAAGATTTTCACACTGGTTGCAACAAGCTCCATCGGCTTCTGGTTCCTTTGCATGTGTGCAACCATCGGTATCGTATTGTTTGTTTCCAAGATCATAGTAAACAAGAAGCTTGGAATCAAAGCAGACATCAAGGATCTTCATATAAAGATAAGCCCTGTAGCTTTCTTAAAGTCCTTACTTGTTACACTTATCGTACTTATCGCATGTTACATGATGATGGTCGTTACCACCCGTGTATTCGGACAGGACTTCAGATTCTATGAGACCATGTTTGTTGAGATGAGAGCAGAATGCTGGCTCTATGCTCTGCCTTATTTCCTCTTATTCATCGTAACCTACCTTATCATCAACCTTGGTATCAACTACAGTGAGCGTACAGACATTTCCGAAGGAAAAGAACTTCTTTTCAATGTCCTGTTCAACTCCGTAGGCGCATGGCTTGTATGTCTGTTCAGTTACCTTTCAAGACTTGCATGGACCGGAAAGAGCTTCAGTGAGTTTACTTTGTCATACTCAATGCTCCTTTATATCCCTGTCAGCGTAGTAATTAACCGCGTACTTTACAAGATGACCAAGAGCGTATGGCTCGGAACATTAGTAAACGCAGCGCTCCTAGCATGGCTTATGGTCTGCAAGAACGGTGTAGGCGACGGTTATTACGCTCAGAGCATACTTAATGTCCTTTTCAATCTGTAAACTGATAAACATTTGCCTTTAAAAAATGGCCTCGCCTACGACGGGGTCATTTTTAAGTGAGGATTAATAGATACTTACTATACTAATAAGTACTGAAAAGGAGGGTTACTTATGGGCAAATTTATAATTGCGGGAATTACACAGCTTGAGACTATAGTAAAGGTGGATAAGATCCCCTTTGAATTTAAAAATTTTAATCCTCTGAACGACAGTATCCACACCGCTGCCGGCGGCGATGCTTTTAATATAAGCCTTGCGCTTAAGTGGCTTGGAGACGATATCCGCTTCATGTCCGTTGTTGGACGTGACCAGAGTCTTGGTATCTTCAATCCTCCCGACAGAGAGGTTACATTGGACACAGACTTTGTTCTTCCGCTCATGAACGAAACTCCCATGCAGGTCATGTTCTTTGATGAGCAGAGAAATGAGCAGGTCTTTGAGGATCTGAAGGACATTCGTGATGTGGGCTATGAAATGTCTCTTGTTGATCCGATTATCGACAAGGCTGACATGGTGGTTGTTTCAAATGCCAATTTCTGCCGTCCAATAATGCAGCTTGCAGGGGAGCATGACAAGAAACTTGCCGTTAAGATCCACTCCTTCAGCCGCGCTAAAGAAAAATATAATGCCGATTTTTTAAGTGCTGCAAACATAGTATTTTTTAGTGACGTTGACAACGAAGATCCTTACGAATTCTGCCAGGAAATGGCAAGAAAATATGATATTGAGATCATAATCCTGGGGCAGGGCGCAGGTGGACTATTGTTACATGATCAGACCAAGAACATGACCATGCACTATGATCCCATCAGAACAGGTCGCGTGGTTAATACGGCAGGCGCCGGAAACGCTTTGTTTGCCTGCTATCTTCACTATTATCAGAAAGGATTTACCGCAGTTGAAGCAATACACAAGGCACTGCTTTTTGTATCAAACAAGATCGGATACATGGGCACTTCCAACGGTTTCATGACGGAAGCTCAGCTTGAGCAGTGGGATAAACTTATCTGGGATCCCAGAAACAACAGAAATGTTGCTGAAACAGCAGAAGAAAAGCAATAAAAAAAGAGCCCGTGAGGGCTCTTTTTTTATCCATGAGAAACAACCACCGGGTCGGTCATTCCGCTCGTTCCAATATCTTTGGCTTCCAAAGCACGGAGCTGTCCTTCCACGTCAACATACTGGTTGACAGCGGAAGAAGAGGTGGCCAAAAGACTGAGACCGGTCATACTGCTGGAAAGCTTGTACATATTTCTGAATGAAGGAGTTTCAGCCTGTTTCATCGTATTCGTGGCTCCTGCCATATTGTAATTGTATTGGCAGACAAATCCTGCATACATCAGTGCGTCGAGCATCTCATCCTTATGACCTTCTGCCACTTCGGGAACCTTTAACATATATGTAAGCGCTTCTGCGGTATTTGTATTGTTCACGAAATCGTTAGTGATCTCAGAGCCAAGACGCTCAAGATGTGTGGGATGAAGATAGGAAAGATCATTTCCGTATTTACCCTTCAGGTATTTAACATGGTCGACCAGCAGATCCCTGAGCGTTTTTAATCCTTCAAGCTTTTCCTGATCCTGATCAGAAGAAAGATTATTTAAAAATTGGCTCAGCTGCTCGTGAGACATGGCTGAAATACCCTTTAGCGAAACAAGGCCAGCCGATCCTCTGAAGAGAGATTCTTTTGACGTAACACCGTTTACAGTTATTGTGCTTTTGTAGAGTGCCTGGAAGATCTTCTGAGCCTCGGGATTCTGCTCATCGACTATTGTCTGCAGGTAATCCCTGTGGACTCCGGCCTGTTCGAGGGAATGGCTGTTTTTACCAAATTCAAGTGCAGAAATATGATCATAGTGGGAGATCAGGTTGTTATATTGATTGGTATCGGCATCGGATCCAAGGTTAATGTAATCAAAATTAGTGTTACAAGGAGCGAAACGCACATCACGTGATGAAAAAGCAATCTGAGTCTTCATTCCCGAAGCTATTAGAATGAGCCTTGTAAGTCTTTGCTTTTCCACAGGATCATCTACACTGAAGGAGCGGCTTACTTCCGAATTATAGTGCGCTCTGTAATAAGGATCCGTAATTATCTGTTTGCGTATCCTGTAATAGGCACCCATATTTGAAAGAACGCCCATTTTATCGTAAACCTTCTCCTGGAGTTCCTTGTCAAGATTATTAAATATAGTCTGGTTTCTTAAGATAAGCTGTAACATGGACGCCTGCTTGTCCGCAATATCTTCAAGCAGCATGGAAGACCTGGCAATGTCTGTATCGGTGTTAAGTCTGATTCGATCTGTTTTGATGCTTAAAAATTTTTCAATACAGCCAAGAAGAACGGCTTCTCTGTCCGCACCGCCCTTTGAGTAGTCATCTATTGTTTTTTCCGCCGTTGATTCGTCAAGATAAGCGCTTAAAGCAGAAGCTTCTTCTTTGCTTTCGATCTTGGACAGAATATCGGTTTTATCCATGAATGCAGCACGCTGTTCAGAAAGCTGTGTCGAAACGTCTTCTATTGCCAGAGCATTCTGGTTTTTGGCATAAAGACGGGATTTTTTGTTTGAGGTCTTAACTTTACGCTTAAAAGCGCTCTTTAGAACAGGTTTGTACTCGTCTTTATATTCCTTCATTTCGTCCATGACGTTGAATTCGCCCATGAGATCGCCGACTCTGTTAACCTGAATACCTCTGACACGCTCTTTTCTTTCTTCCAGTGTAAGGGGTGCGGCCGTCAAAGCAAAGGGCGAATCGACCTCTTCCGTTTTCTCTCTTGCAAATACCTTAAGACTGGAATGACTGGTGCGAACCAGATTCTGCTGTTGATCGTTTCCTCTTGGCATATCTATCCTCCTTAAAATACGAGTGACTGTAAGACTGCTTTGCCTTCGAGTACAAGGGAAACATCGCACAGTTTTTTAAGCAGCCTGACTACGTCAGGGTTAATTGCGTTAGTATATATTCTGGTTTCTTTTGGAAAAGAATCCGTAAGACCTTTGTATACGCAGACAATAAGTGTAAGTAGTTCAACGGGATCCCCCGACTCATTGTAGAGATAGTCAAGATTAATCCCGGTTTTGGAAGGATCCGCTCCGTGACTTACAAGACAGCATGCAAGAGGCGCCTTGTCCTTTATAAGAAAGAAGGAGTGTTCCTTGTCATAATCCGCCATTTCTCTTAATACTACCGGATCCGTAAGGGTGTTAACATGGGCTTCAAGGTTGTGCCACACATATGAAGGGCAGTCTTCCAGTCTGGTAAATTCACTGATCCTTGGCGAATTATCGAAGCGTTTCAGATTGTCCGAAAGATCCTGAAGGGTAAAAGAATATACGTCGCTTTGATAATCCTCGTTTTCCACAAAACCTGCGGACTCAAGGAAGTCGTAAAAGTCCCGGGTCTTATCCGACAGAGTGTAGGTTGCATAGATCTCATCACAAGCGATAAGATCCCCCACAACATCGGTGAGACTGTTAAGGATCATGGAACCGTAACCCTGATTCCTGTGTTCTTTTGCTACATAAAAGTCAGTGATTCGGAACATATCCTCATCGGGTACAGCTGTCACATATCCCCAAAGATCATTACCTTCCGCGAGATTGACGGAAATGGTGTTTCCGTTATTTAATATCCTGATATCAGGCATATCTGCCTCCTTCCAATAACTAAAGTTAATTGTAGCATTTTTTTCAGACAAATAACAGGTTTTCGATAATATTATCACTTACTTGTGCGGCTAAGGATATATAGACTGGCATTTCTTATGTTATAATGGGTAAATAGAATGTCATTCTTTTAGAGTATTACACGGAGTTTACCCATATGGAAGACACCAGGATCATCGAACTTTATATTAAAAGAGACGAAGCGGCAATCAGCGAAACATCCGGTAAGTACGGCAGGTTTCTGCATTTTCTTGCCATGAATGTTTTATCGGTAAAAGAAGATGCGGAGGAATGCGTAAGCGACACTTATGTCACTGCATGGAACAAGATCCCGCCCATCATACCGGATTCTTTGAAAGCATTCCTCGGCCGTATAGTAAGAGATAATGCGATCTCAAAGTACCGCGCCAACCACGCTGCCAAGCGGTATTCCGGGATGGATGTTCTTTTGTCCGAGCTTGAAGAGGTACTTCCTTCGGAGCAAAGCGTAGACAGGGATATCGAAAGAGAGGAACTTTCCCGAATCATTAACAGATGGCTCTTAACACTTCCCGCGGATTCAAGGAATGCATTTGTAAGGCGCTACTGGTATGCGGACTCGGTTAAATCAATTTCTTTTGACCTTGGCATATCGGCAAACACTCTGGCACAGCGTCTCTTTAACCTTCGAAAGGCACTTAAGGAATATCTTGAAGGGGAGGGAATTGAAGTATGAAAAAAGAAGACATTTTCGATGCAATAACAGATATAGACGGTTCCGTAATTGAAGAAGCGGGAGCGATGAGGCGGGCAAGGATCGCAAAGATTATCCGCTATGTTGGCAATATCGCGGCGATCTTTGTGATCTTTATAATCGTTTACAGGAGAGGATCGATGGACAAAAAGGCTTTGGTTGAAAATGCTACCATGAGTTCCACAGAGATTAGTTATGCCGCCATGGCAGAAGAATCAGTAACGGAGGGCGCCATGTTAGAGGAATCCATGGTCGAAGCAGCCTCAGAAGCAACGGGTGAAAGCAGAAAGAGCCTCTCTTCCGATGCATTGAACGACCTTGTTATGGGCGATGACCCGAACCTTCTTGTTGCAAGCCCCATTCCCGAAATGGCGCAAAAGCCCGATGATGAGCTTATGTTTTCGGAAAAAGGCATGGCAGAATATGACAGCCAGATGGAAGCCTGGAGCAAGGATCTGGAAAAGTACACCGCAAATGAGCCCGAGGCAGATTCTTCCGTTGACGGATTTTCAGGGCGGCTGATACGCGGTTTCTTTGAAACTGCGGGTGATGAAAACAGGATATTAAGTCCCATAAATGTTTATTTTGCATTGGCAATGCTTGCAGACACGACGGACGGAAATTCAAGACAGGAACTTGTTGACGCTCTTGGAGCCCAAGATATCGATAGCCTTCGAAAGAATGCCGTAGATCTTTGGAACTATAATTTCAGAGATGACGGGGTTGCGACTTCTATCCTTGGAAGTTCCATCTGGCTTTCGAATGAATATAACTACAACACGCAAACTCTGCAGAATCTTTCCTATTACTATAATGCAGAGTCCTATTCCGGCGAAATGGGATCCGACAGTCTTAACGAGTCTCTTCATAACTGGATGAATGCAAGGACCGGCAATTTCCTCGAAAACCAGGTTGGGAACTTGAATCTTTCAAGGGAAACGGTAGCAGCCATTGTTACTACCGCTTACTTTAAGGACAGCTGGACCAAGAGCTTCGAAGCGTTTAATAATACCGAGCTTACATTTAAAGGAACAAAGGGTGAAAAAGAAACAACCTTCATGAACAATTCTTCCCGTAACGTAATGTACACGGGCAAGGGCTACAGGGCTATGGCACTTCCCATGAATGAAGGATATGACATGCTATTTATACGGCCCGATGAGGGATACGGCCCCGAGGATCTGTTTGCGGATAACGAAGCGCTTTCTTTGATCCTTTCAAAATACGCTGAAACAGACAGTAAGACCGTTAGAGTTGATTATTCCATTCCGAAGTTCGATGCCGAATCAACGGTTGAACTATCTGATATTGTTAAAGCAATGGGAATAAGTGATGTATTCACGGGTAAAGCCGACTTCACGCCATTAACGGCAGATACAACCGATCTCGCGGTTTCGGATATCTTACACGGAGCAAGAGTCAAGATCGATGAAGACGGCTGTGAAGCTGCAGCTTATACGGCAATAACCGTGGGGGCAACCGCCATGCCTGTGGATGAGCCGGAAGAGTTTATTCTTGATAAGCCTTTCATTTACGTGATACGAAACAACATGGGAGCACCTCTGTTTGTGGGAGTTATCAATAACATCGAATAGCGCAGATACCGCATATGTTGACATAATATCAAAATAATTATATTATTATTAAGAAATTGCACTATTTCACTTAAATTTCTCATAATTAAGGAGGATATGAAAAATGGCTTTTTGTCCTAAGTGCGGTGCCGAAATCCAGGACGGCGTTCAGTTCTGCTCCAGCTGTGGCGCACCCATCAGCGCAGAAGCAGTAGCTGCCAAGGAGAGCGGCAGTATTTCGATTGAAATTCTCAGAAGGGCGTTTACCGTAGTAATGAGTAAGCCTTTAAAGCTTTGGGGTCTTTCACTTTTGACCGTATTCCTTTGCGGACTTGCTACCACACTCGGCGGTGCTGTTCCGATCATCGGACTTGGTATCGGATATGTTCTTTCTCTTGGTATGTCGTGGGTATATCTTGACGGATATCGCGGTGAAGATGTTAATGTTGATCAGATCTTCGAAGGTTTCCACAATTTCTGGCATTCACTTGCAGGAATGGGCTGGAAGGATATCATTATTCTTCTTTGGAGCATGATCCCTGTAGTAGGACCTATCTTCGGTATCATTAATACATATGCATATTCACTTGTTCCTTATATCATCCGTGAGGACGAGACACGTAAGGCTACTGATGTAGCAAGAGAGTCCAAGGCTCGTACAATGGGTTACAAGGGCAAGATGTTCTTAACAGACCTTCTTATTGCGCTTGTTATCATTGCTTGCTTCATCGTTATGGCACTTCTTGCAAACATCCCCGTATTGGGAGTTTTGCTTGATGTGATTATTCTTATTGCTATCTGCATCATTCTCCCTCTCTTCTGCGGTCTTGTAAGAGCTGCATGGTACGAAGAGATCATGAAGGATAGACAGTAAATCAAAAGTGTTATAGTATTAAGGGGACTCCTGACGGGGTCCCCTGTTTTTATTGTCATCACTATGAGGAATCAAAGTAAAAATGTATAGAGAATTAAATGTTTCAAACATCACCTCCGCACTTAAGGAAATGTGCATTGAAGCCAATCACTTTCTTTCTCCCGACATGAAGGAGGCGCTAAAGCAGGCCAATGAAGCGGAAGAGTCGGAAGTCGGAAAGAAGGTTTTAAGCCAGCTTTCAAAGAATCTGCAGATCGCCGGGGAAGACATGATCCCCATCTGCCAGGATACGGGAATGGCCGTTGTTTTTCTTTCTGTCGGTCAGGATGTGCATTTGACGGGCGGTGACCTTACGGATGCCGTTAATGAAGGTGTTAGACAGGGTTATACCGAAGGGTATTTGCGTAAATCCGTTGTAGATGATCCCATAATCCGAAAGAATACGGGTGACAACACTCCGGCCGTTATCCATACTGAGATTGTGCCCGGAGACAAAGTTTCTATAACCATAGCACCCAAGGGATTCGGAAGCGAGAATATGAGCCGGGTTTTCATGCTTAAGCCTGCAGACGGCATTGAAGGTGTAAAAGAAGCCGTTCTTACCGCCGTTAAGGATGCAGGTCCCAACGCCTGTCCTCCCATGGTCGTGGGAGTAGGTATTGGCGGAACCTTTGAAAAATGTGCGATCCTTGCCAAAAAGGCTCTTACAAGACCCGCAGGTAGCCATTCGGATATTCCTTATGTTAAGGATCTTGAGGTGGAGTTACTTGAAAGGATAAACAAGACCGGGATCGGTCCCGGAGGACTTGGCGGAAAGGTTACAGCCATGGCTGTCAATGTTCTCACTTATCCTACACACATTGCGGGCCTTCCCGTAGGCATAAATATCTGCTGTCACGTAAACAGGCATGTTACGAGAGTATTGTAGACCATACAGTAGTGCCGGTCATCCTGAGTTAAGTCATCATAGGCTCTGTTGTCATCCTGAGCGAAGGTCGTCCTCTTTCAGAGGGCGACAGGAGTCGAAGGATCTTATCTGTAGATTATATGAGAAGAGGTTAAGAATTGGACAAATATTTGGAATTACCGTTAAAAGCAGAAGATATAGCGGACCTTCATGCAGGCGACAGCGTCTATCTTTCGGGTGTGATCTACACAGCAAGAGACGCAGCCCATAAGCGCATGAGCGAGGCTCTTTCAAAGGGAGAGTCTCTTCCTATAGATATTAAGGATTCTATCATATATTATATGGGACCAAGTCCCGCCAGACCCGGCCGTCCCATCGGATCAGCAGGCCCCACCACCGCAAGCCGCATGGATAAGTATACTCCGGCACTTTTGGATCTTGGCATGCAGGCCATGATCGGCAAGGGTCGCCGTTCTGACGCCGTAAAAGAAGCCATGGTTCGAAACGGAGCGGTTTATTTTGCCGCCATCGGAGGCGCAGGAGCATTGCTTTCAAAGGCCATCACGGATTCACAGGTTGTGGCATACGAAGACTTGGGCACCGAAGCCATCCGTAAGCTGACAGTCAAAGACTTCCCCGCAATTGTGGTTATCGACAGCCGGGGGAAAGATTTGTATTCATGTCATTCCGAACCCGTAGGGTGAGGACTATCGCTCTCGTAGAGTGCGATGCCTTTCCGGCGAGGACTCCCATACGGGAAACCATAGAATGAGAATGGGGTAATTATATGAGAATCGCACTTATGATCCTTAGGAACATCCTCTTTGTTCCTTATTATTTAATACGAACCGCCTGGCTTGGTCGCCACTCCACCAAAGAAAAGGCATTTGCTTTTATCAAGCACGTGGCACATCGCGCCAACAAAGCGGGCCGTGTGAGAGTGGTATCCGAGGGACTTGAGAACCTGCCAAAAGAAGACGGGTTTGTTCTTTTTCCCAACCACCAGGGAATGTATGATGTGATCGTTTTCCTTGCGGAGTTTCCCAGACCCTTTTCTTTTGTATCGAAAAAGGAAGTGAAGAACCTTCCCTTTGTTAAGCAGGTCATGGGCGCCACCAAGTCATTAGCTATCAACAGGGAGGACCTTCGTCAGTCCATGAAGGTCATACAGGAAATGACGCGCCGCGTGGCAGCAGGGGACAATTTCCTGATTTTTGCAGAGGGAACCCGCAGTAAAATGGGTAACAAGATGAACAATATGAAGGGTGGAAGCTTTAAGAGCGCGGTGAAGGCCAAGGCTCCCATCGTACCGGTTGCTCTCATGGATTCTTTTTTACCCTTTGACAGTAAGTCAATTAAGCCCGTTACGGTCAGGGTGTTCTATCTTCCGCCCATTTGTTACGAGGAATACAAGGATATGACCACCAACGAGATAGCAGCCCTTGTGAAATCCCGCATTGAAGCAAAGATTGCCGAAAACTCGTAGATTTTTGGGTGTTGACAAAGAAAGAGCCCTCTTATATAATAATCTTTGCGTCACGGCGCAGTATGAACAACATAAGCCATGTTTGGTAGAGGTTTTCAGACTTTGGAGAAATACTCAAGAGGCTGAAGAGGCGCCCCTGCTAAGGGTGTAGGTCGGGTAACCGGCGCGAGGGTTCAAATCCCTCTTTCTCCGCTATTAAGGATTCGGATTTTCCGGGTCCTTTTTCTTTTGCAAAAAACGCTGATTGTTGCGTGTGGGGGAGGGTACGTGGTATACTGTAAGAGTCCATCAAGGACAGGCAGTTTATGATCTACAAAGGTCAACGAAGCACTTAATTCATACTATGCTTCCGTGGCAGCAATCAACGAAGACGTAATCAACCGATACGGTTTATAAATAATATGGATAAAAAAACACTTGTAGAACTGGGTTCGTATCTTCTGATAATACTGGGAGCGCTGATGGCAAGCTTTTCGGTCATCTGCATCCTTATCCCAAACGGGGCAATAGATTACGGAACCGCGGGCATTGCCATAATAGCCAGCAAACTTACGGGTTTTAACCTGTCGCTCTGCGTTTTCTTTATATTTGCCCCCTTCCTGATCGCAGGTTATCTGCTGCTTGGATTAAGGTTCGGGATCAAGGCTACAGTGGGCGCGCTGTTTTATACTCTGGGACTTGAATTGTTTGAAAAGGTTCCTTTTGAACTTAATACCGAGCATTTTCTGGCGGTAGCCTTCGGAGGGGCGCTCCTTGGTTTCGGACTTGCGCTGATACTTCGGTTTGGCGGCTGCATAGACGGATCCGAGATCTTTGCCAATATAATTGTTGATTACATATCGCGCAAAACAGGCAGAAACTACAGCATGACCTATATTCTGATAGCATTCAATGCCTGCGTGTATATTGCCGCATTTCTTCTTATTAATCAGGATGCGGCGCTTCTAAGCCTGCTTGTGTACGTGGTAGCTACCTCCATAATCAACTCCGTGACCGATCATTTCGATGCGGTCAA
>JAILHY010000082.1 GCA_024695575.1 Lachnospiraceae bacterium | reverse complement strand
TTCGGATCGGAGAACTCCCTTATCAGAGTTGATATGTCGGAGTACATGGAGAGCCATTCGGTATCCAAGATGATCGGATCGCCTCCCGGATATGTGGGATTTGATGACGGAGGACAGCTCTGCGAGAAGGTTCGCCGCAATCCCTATTCCGTGGTTCTTTTTGATGAGATAGAGAAGGCACATCCCGATGTGTTCAACATTCTTCTTCAGATACTGGATGACGGACATATTACGGATTCCAAGGGCCGCAAGGTCAACTTTAAGAACACTATCATCATCATGACCAGTAACGCGGGTGCATCCCGCATCGTTGATCCCAAGAACTTGGGCTTTGCAGCACAGTCTTCCGAAAAGAAGGATTACGACAACATGCGCAGCCAGGTAATGGACGAGGTTAAGCGTCTGTTTAAGCCCGAGTTTATCAACCGTATCGATGATATCGTTGTTTTCCGTGCCCTTAACAAGAAGGACATGGAGGAGATCTGTACCCTCATAAGCGACAAGCTTGTTAAACGCTGCAAGGAGCAGATGGACATTCATTTGACCATTGCACCTTCGTTAAAGAAATATATCGTGGACAAATTCACGGATACCAAGATGGGCGCACGTCCCATCAAGCGTGCCGTTCAGTCTGAGATTGAAGATCCGCTTTCGGAAGAGATCCTTCGAAAGGACATCATTCCCGGGGATTTCGTGACAGGAAAGCGCACCGGAGACAAGACTGTATTTGTCAAACGCAAGAAGGATAACAGTAAATAATGGCTAAGAGCACTTCGGTTTATTACTGCAGTAACTGCGGCTTTGAGTCATCCAAGTGGATGGGGCAGTGCCCGGGCTGTAAGGAGTGGAACACATTTGTCGAGGAACCGGTTACCAAGATGGCGGGCCGTAAGACCACAGCATCACATAACCCTAACAAGGCAGTTTATTTAAGAGATATAACAGGTACGCCCGAAGACAGAGTTTCTTCCGGGATCGCGGAGTTTGACCGGGTTCTCGGAGGAGGCATTGTTAAGGGTGCGCTTATGCTCATAGGCGGCGATCCGGGTATTGGTAAGTCTACCCTTCTTTTGCAGGTAACAAGGAACTTAAGCCTTGCGGGACGAAAGGTTCTCTATGTTTCGGGCGAGGAGTCCTTAAGCCAGATCAAGATGCGCGCCGTCAGGATCGGAAGCGATTACAGGGATCTTTTAGTGCTTTCCGAAACCAATCTTTCCGACATTCAGGAAACCATTCAGAAAGAAAAACCGGAGATCGTGGTCATCGATTCCATTCAGACCATGTACAGGGAGGATATTTCTTCGGCTCCCGGGTCGGTTTCCCAGGTAAGGGAGGCAACGGCCCTTCTTTTGCAGCTTGCCAAGCAATCGGAGATTTCCATCTTTATTGTGGGGCATGTGACCAAAGAAGGAGCGGTGGCAGGACCCAGAGTCCTTGAGCACATGGTTGATACCGTGCTTTATTTCGAGGGCGACAGGCATGCAAGCTACAGGATCTTAAGAGCGGTAAAGAACCGTTTCGGTTCCACCGACGAGATCGGCGTTTTTGAGATGAGACAGGAGGGACTTACGGAAGTTCCCAATCCTTCGGAATATATGTTAAACGGCCGGGCTGAGGGCAGTTCCGGCTCCGTGATATGTTGTTGCCTTGAAGGCACGAGACCCATAATGATCGAACTGCAGGCGCTTGTGTGTCCCAGTAATTTCGGTATTCCAAGGCGGCAGACAACAGGAATGGATTTTAACCGCGTCAACCTTCTTATGGCTGTCCTTGAGAAGAGAGGAAGCCTTCAGATAGGTAATCAGGATGCCTATGTCAATATCGCAGGAGGCATCAAGGTCAATGAACCCGCTCTGGATCTTGCGGTTGTTTCGGCACTTATCTCAAGCTTCCGGAACAGGGAAGTGGATCCCGGAACGGTTATTTTCGGTGAGGTGGGACTAAGCGGTGAGGTCAGGGCTGTCAGTCAGGCTGAGCAGCGTGTCACCGAGGCAAAGAAGCTTGGCTTTAAACGGATCATCATGCCGGGGGCCAATCTGACACCGGAACTTCGTAAGATGACTGGCATTGATATCGTAGGCGTCAAGGATATACAGGACTTAAGAGACGCACTTTGACATATTTTGAAGGCTTTAAATTTCCATGTTGAAATTTGAATTTCTTTATGCTACACTACGCAAGTAGCACTTTTACACGTTGCATTTTTAAGGAGATATTATGGCACAGACATTACTTGAAAAATGGCGTACATCCGCATATTCAGATGCACTTGGCAAGGAAGAGCTCGAGAAGCTCTGGGCCGACTATTTTGAAAAGGAAAAAGGCATTTACAAGAAGCTCTTAAAGAATCCCGATGAAGTTGTTACAGGTACTCTCGGAGAGCTTGCCAAGAAATATAAAGTTACACAGCTTATCATGACAGGATTCCTTGACGGTATCAATGATTCCCTCATCAATCCCAACCCCATTGAGACCATGAAGGCCGATACCGAAGTCAACCTTGGTTTTGACAAGGAACTTCTTTACAAGAACATGGTAGCTGCCGGAGCTAACTGGCTCTACACTCTTGAAGAGTGGAACGATATCTTTTCCAAAGAGAAGCAGGAAGAGCTCTACAAGGAGCAGAAGGCTTCCCAGACAATCCGTAAGGAAGCAAAGATCTACCCCAACGATCCCTGCCCCTGCGGTTCAGGAAAGAAGTACAAGAAGTGTTGTGGGAGGAAGGCGTAACGACGAAGTCGTTTTAAGATACGCCTGACGACCTGCCACTGAATGAACATGAAGTGGCGATTCCACAGAAAGGCGCAATAACGAAGTTATTTTAAGATGCGCCTGACGAAATGCCACTGAACGAAAGTGAGGTGGCGCTTCCGAAACAGGAAGGCTTAAAGGGTAATAAAACCAAACGGCTGTCAAATCAATTTTGAACGACTTTGGCCCGAATCCCCCGTGTTTGGGGGTGAGGGACACCGGAGTGAAAAATTGTTATTTGACAGACGTGAGCAAAAAATATCTTGACAAGATTGCAATGGCGTGCTATCTTACTTTAGTAATACACATACATCCAAGCAGAGTATCCGCTCTCACCCCGTGGCAAATGGCTTAACGGGCGTTAATATTTTCTTTTGCGAAACCTGTCGTAACTAAGATTATTCAGTGGATATTCTATGGATATCCACTTTTTCTTTTGCATAACGCAAACAACGGAGGGTACAACAATTAGCGATTTAATGATTAACGGTGAGATCCGCGACAAGGAAGTACGCGTGATCGGTGAGAACGGTGAGCAGTTAGGGATTATGCCCGTTAAGGACGCCATGAAACTGGCAGAGGAGGCAGGCGTAGACCTTGTTAAGATCGCGCCCACGGCTACACCGCCCGTATGCCGCATCGTCGACTATGGCAAGTTCAAGTACGAACAGATGCGCAAGGAAAAAGAAGCTAAGAAGAAACAGCACGTAGTTGAGATTAAGGAGATCCGCCTTTCTCCCAACATTGACACCAACGATCTGAACACCAAGATGGCAGCAGCCCGCAAGTTCCTTACCAAGGGCGATCGCGTTAAGGTAACACTCAGATTCAGAGGCCGTGAGATGGCTCACATGCAGACCACCAAGCACATTCTTGATGATTTCGCCGAAGGTCTTGCAGACATCGCGGTAATTGAGAAGGCTCCCAAGGTTGAGGGACGTTCGATGACCATGTTTTTAACCGGTAAGAAGAATTAATTTCGCAGTTCCGGATAAAATAAAGTAGTAAACATAGATTCAGGAGGAAAATACTATGCCCAAGATGAAAACAAGCAGAGCTGCTGCAAAGCGCTTTAGAGTTACAGGAACAGGTAAGTTAAAGAGATCCAAAGCTTACAAGAGT
>JAILHY010000103.1 GCA_024695575.1 Lachnospiraceae bacterium | reverse complement strand
CCATTGACTTTTTCAACTGAAGAACGTTTTGCACTTGAAAAGTCAACTGCCTTAAACCAATATCCGTTGGCCTCTGCAATACGATATCTCTTAGCTTTTCCTGTTTTTACCTTAGGCTGACTTACATCATAAAACTTCTTTACGCCATACTCGAAATCAATGTTATCATTCAGAAGAGCTTCGGTAGAACCGCTAGTAATCGTGGAAGAAGTGCGAATGTTGTCTACATTTATCACTCCAGGGACATACTCTGTATACGATGCACGACCACCGGTTTCAGTTGTCTTCTCTTCTGCCTTGCTGTCATCAGCCTTCTTGTCACTGTCGTTTGACTTACTTGTAGTGGAACTGAAGTCCGAGAGCGCGTAAATTGGGAAGAAAAGTGCGATTTGTTAGCTACGCGTGAGCAACCTTTTTGTAACAGATGTTACGAAAATTGAGGCCTTCAAAACAAAACTTCTCAGATTTTGCTATTTTTAAACACACTCACATTACACTCTCACTGTCTTAAGCCCTTCCCCATTTCTTGCTCAAAACTTGCCTGTTGTTGCCAAAAACGACGGAACGCATTGAAGCTTCCTTATAAAAAAGCTAAATTGAAATAGACGGGATGCAGACCTTTTAAGAGACACTGGCAACAATACAGGCATCCCGCTTGAAAGGACAGACATGAAAAAGAACACAATCAGGAAAACCGCACTTTTGCTCACTGCCACTATGGTGCTGGCAACTGGTTGCGGAAACAAGGAGGCATCCGTGACAGACACAGATCAGAATGCAATCGAACAGGCAATCGCGCAGGAAACTTCGGAGGTTTCTTTTACACCTTATGTGGCTGAGATCGATTATGATGAGCCCGCCTCCATCAGCGACTCGATCCCGATCAAGTACACCAAGTACCGCGCAACCGAGACCGGCAAGGTCGAAACCATTACCTACAAGACCAAGGATTATTTCGGGGATGGCGCAGAGATTGAAAAAGAAGCCAACATCTACCTCCCCTACGGTTACGACGAGAGTAAAAAGTACAACGTTCTTTACCTGATGCACGGTATCGGTGGCGATGAAAAAGAATGGGGCCTCTACCCCGGAAACTCAAACGACCGCGTTAAGAATATCATGGATAATCTTTCTTTTTACGAGGATATCGAAAGTTTCATCGTTGTGGCACCTAACGGCCGAAATGCCAAGGAGCACGGAGCATCCGGTTCCGATTTCAACTCTTTCTATGTATTCGGGGAAGAATTAAGGAACGATCTTATTCCTTATATTGAAAAGAACTACAGCACCTATGCGGAGTATTCCGATGAAGGGTACGACCTCAGTGCGACCCGCGAGCACCGCGCAATGGCGGGGCTTTCCATGGGCGGCATGCAGACTATCAACATAGGTATCGGTGAATGTGTTGACCTCTTTGCTTATTTCGGAGCTTTCTCCGCTGCACCCACCAGTAATCCTGCTGCCAAGACCGCTGAATTACTTAAGGACAAAGAATACGAGATCAAATACTTCTATAATATATGCGGACTTCAGGATAATGTAGCGCTCTCCGCTCACGTTGCGGCAGCCAAGAATCTGCCTGCTGCCTGCGATAAGTTCAAAGACGGCGAAAACTATATGTGGCAGGAAGTTAAGGGAATCCATGATTTTAATGTGTGGTACCTGGGATTCTACAACTTCGCACAGATCGCATTCAAGTAACGCTGACACTCCCCTTCTTCGCAGGGGCGATCTAAATGACATTTTCACACTAAAAAAAGCCCTTCATCCGAAGGGCTTTTCTTTTTCTTTTACCTCAATACCGAATATCCGTAGCCGTTTACAAGTGCGTCGATCGGCACTTTCTCTTTGCAAAGCGGGCAGTCTTCCTGATTGTAAACCTTATAGTCCGGAAGATCTCCTGCTTTGAACAGGCTCGAAACATGAATTCCGGCGATGGAATTGATCATGCTGAATATCGAAGTGATACCGGTGATGTGGCCGCCGTAATAATGCACGCCCCGCAGGCATCTTTGAAGAGTCTGTCCCGTAGTGGTGCTTGCAAGAAGCAGAAATACGTTCTTGCCTTCGATCATCGGCACAATGTTCTGTCTGAAAATAAACTGACCGGTGGAATCAAATTCGGGTGTAACCACATACATGGTCTTGTGAGCATTCATCGAAACGATTCCTGCCTTGGTGAGCTCATCTGCAAGATAAGCGCCTACAACCTCACATCCGTCCATGCATACGATGGTGTCCACGATGGTATTGCTCGAATACTTGGAAGCAATGGCCTTCGCAATATCCCGGGCCTCACTCACTCTCATGCGGTTCATCGTCATATCCACATAGTAATTGATGTGGGAATGAGAAGTAACGAAATGTCCGGGAATGACGCGCATTTTAACTTCCGGGAATTTCTGGGAATGAATGTACTGAATCTTCTGTTCCATGGGATGCCCCCTTTTTCTTTTATTGTATCAACAAATGAGGCAACAGTCAATTAATTATCTGATAATTCAGACAGTTCAAACCACCTTTTTCTTTGCCAGTTCCTGGCAGATCTCGTCATATCTTTCTTCGTCAAGCTTGTAGAATTTTCTGTAAAGAACTGCGGAACAAAGCATAAGTATGCAAGGGATAAGAGTCATTGCAAGAAGAAGGCCTATCTTCTGTCCGTTTGCTACGCTTGTGCAGACTTCCGCGATCTTAGCAGCCTTGTCTGCAGCTGTGATGGCGCCGGTCTCTGCTTCTTTTTCATAGTCAGAGATGGCGTTGGTGTAATTGGTAACCTTGCAGATAACATAGGAAACCGTGGTGATGATAACGGTAAAAGAACTTGCCATCTTGGTAAGGAAAGGACGCATGGAAGTAATGATGGCTTCGTCTCTAGTGCCGTGCTTAAGCTCGTTGTACTCAACCGTGTTGATGATCGAGATCATCATGATGAGGTAAAGGCCGTACTGACCAAGGTTTGCAAACATGAAGCCCACGGTAAGGATCCAGAACTTAAGAGTAGTTGCGGGCATTGTCACACCTGCGAGGATCTGAACCGCGTATCCGATGGTTGCAAGGACTGCCATGCAAAGAACCAGTTTACGTCTGTGCAGTTTCTTTGCGATAGCGGGATAAAAGATCATAAGGAAAGCGGTGGCTGCAAGGCCCACGGTCTGGAATGTTCCGTAAAGTCCGCCTTCGTATCCGAATTCAAAGTAAATGTAGTTGGCACCGACACCGCCAAGCACGATACCGTTACCGATCTGCTGAAGAAGGAAGATAAGGCAGATCCAAAGAAGCTGATCGTTACCGCCGATGGTGGCGATGATCTTCTTAAAGCTTACCTTGGGAGCTTCTTTTGCCATATCATCTCTGTTCTCACGCACCCCGAGTATAGGGAAAAGAATGAACAAAGGTGTGATGATGCAGATGATAAGTGCGATTCGGCCGTAAGCGATACGTGTAGTTCCGCCGATTGCAAACTGACCTGCAGTAAGCATGGGGATTAATACTGAAGCAAGGGTTCCGCCGATACCTGCAAACAATGTGGCACGGGCAGTAAATGCATTACGCTTGTCTCCGTCAGAAGAAAGCGCGGGCACCATGCCCCAGTAGGAAATGTCGTGCATGGTATAGGTGATGGAATACATAAAGTAAATGATCCCGAAGAACCAGATAAAGCTCCAGCCCGTAAGGTCTGTGTTAAACGCAAGGTATACGACCACACAGGTAGAAAGAACGCCTATGAGTAACCAGGGCTTGTACTTACCCCACTTGCTTCGGGTGCGCTCGATGATGTTACCCATTATGGGATCGTTAAGTGCATCGAAAATACGAGCTGCTACCATAATGGCTGTCACAGCGCCGAGCTGAGCTGCCGTAAGATTCCTCGTGTAGAGGATAAAGAGCATAATGTAGTTTGTAAAAAGCGCGTAGATCATGTCGCGGCCCACTGTGCCAAGGGGGTAAAACAACATGTTTTTCTTTTCCTGATTCATAACCGCCTCCGTTTTCTGTTATTCAACCGCACTGATAAAGTAAAGTCTTGATGCGTAGTCCTGGAAGAGCCTCGTCTCTCCGTTGTAGCCCGTTCCGCCGAACGCCTGGGTAAGCTTGATACCCGCATTGTTAAGAAGGGCGCCGCTGACCACGTAGTCCTCGACTTCGCCGTCCATCTTGTAAAATCTGGCGATGGTGTTGTGTATCAGCGAATCTTTCTTTATATGAATGGGGGCAACCTGGTTCACAAGATCCCCGAATTCCTTGATGTTGTGTTTAAGCTGAATGTTGTAAACGTGATAATCCGTTTCGGGATCAAGCCCCACGGTACGTAACTTCATGTAGAAGTCGTTGGGATTGCACATCCTGTTCCACACAAGGGTGACCGCGTTCTTTCGATCCGGCGAGACCACCATCCACTGGTTCTCTCCAACTCTGTAGAAATCACCGTAAAAGAAAACGTCTCTCCACTCCTTGTAGGTCGCTACCTGCTGCTTAACTGCTTTGAAATCCTCTCCCGATAGCTCGCAGAGATTAAGTTCGTAGCCAAGCACTCCAAAAGAAGCAACATTGAAACGGGTATCCAAAGGAGTGTTCCTTAAAGTCTGGTGATTCGGGCAGGCTGATACATGCGCAGTCACAGTGGACATTGGATAGCCATAACTGTAACCTGTCTGAATGACCGTTCGCTCCATTGCATCGGAATCATCGCTTGCCCAGATCTGAGGCATGTACGCAAGTATTCCAAGATCAAATCTGTTACCGCCTGAAGCGCAGCCTTCAAAAAGAACATCCGGAAACTCTTCCGTGAGAGTTCTCATTATATCGTAAAGTCCAAGAACATATCTGTGTGCGGTTTCTCTCTGCCTTCCTGCTTCCGATACTCCCGAGTACACATCCGCAAACATTCGGTTCATGTCCCACTTGACGTAGTCAACGCCCTTGGTTCCGAATACCGCGCGCATGCTTTCCTTCACGTAACTTACGACTTCGGGATTGGTAAGGTCCAGTATCATCTGATTTCGGCCCGGTGAATTCTCCCGGCCCGGAACGTGCATGGCGTATTCGGGATGAGCCTTGTACAGATTGCTTTCTTCGCTTATCATCTCAGGCTCTACCCAGATACCGAACTGAAGGCCCAGAGCATGAACCTTGGAAGCAAGACTCTCAACACCGCCGGGGAGTTTTTTTTTGTTTACATACCAGTCACCGAGGGAAGTTCTGTCATCGTTCCTGACTCCGAACCACCCGTCGTCCATTACGAAAAGTTCGATACCTGCCTCCGCTGCCTTCTTGGCAAGGCCCATGAGCTTGGCTTCACTTATGTTAAAGTAAGCAGCTTCCCAGGAGTTAAGAAGGATCGGTCTCGGTTTGTTCTTAAACTTGCCCCTTACTATGTGCCTTCTTACAAAGTGCTGCATGTTAAGGGATATTCCGCGGTAACCCATGTCAGTATAGGTCATCACCGCTTCGGGAGTCTCAAAGCTCTCCCCCGCCAAAAGAATCCATTCGAAATCCGTGGGGTCTATTCCCGTCATGAAACGGGTCTTGTAAAAACCGCTGACGCCGGCAGATTCGTAATGATTTCCTGAATATATGAGGTTAAAGCCGTACCCTTCGCCGGAAGTTTCCGTTGTCTCGGGTTTCGTTAACATAACAAAAGGATTGGCTCTGTTGGAAGATACGCCAGATACCGTGTTGTTAACGTGAATACCTTGGTTAACATAAGTATCGCAACGATGCATCTCTCTTCCCCAGTTGCCGCCGAAAGTAGTGTATTTCATCCCGCTTTCGTCAATGTCAAGCTGGGCGCTCATAAGCTTTAGGATCTTTACGGGATCCCCTGTTTCATTTCTGAGGACTGCTTTTTTCGTGATCACGTCGCACGCGGGAAAGACCGTGTAGTAAATGTCGAGCTTTACTTTCTTTTCCCGTTCGGTGAGAGTAATCTTTAACTGCTCGCAGTCTCCCTCTTTCTCCGAGATTGCGTTGGGCAGTGTCTTGCTGATGAACGGCTCCGCCATTACCTCGTGGGATTCATAGATAAAATCCGAAGTCCTGCTGCCGTCGGCATATTCAAGGATAACCGAAGGCTCCCTCAGATCTCCCTTTCCAAGAGACGATACTTCCAGCAGAATGTCCTCCGTAACCGTCAGAGAGTCCTTGGAATAATTGATTGTGGTGCCCTTGCCGTGACTTACCTTCTCATGCATGGCCCGAAAGGAATCCGCAATCCGATCCTCCTTATCCTTAACAGGAACCGGCCCGCCGTAATGCAAGTGTTCAAGCATCCCCTCCGAATTCACACCGAAGGCATATGTAGTGTTTTCGGTGTTTAAAAAGAAATTGCTGTCTTTAACAAATATCATGAGCCCCCTCTTTTCTATTTGTTTTTAAGTGCCATTGCAGCTTCCACGACCTTGTATGCTCCGTCGTATAGCCCGGATTTCTTGTTTGCTACGATGTTTTCGCACATTTCGATCAGTTCGTTGTCCGTATTCATGAACATGTCAACCATCTGAAGGGTGTGGGGAATGTCCCTGCATTCAAGGGTTCCGTCTCCCATTTCAGCCGAGTGGATCGCGCCCCACATTTCGTGCTTGCCGACTCTCTTGATAAAGAGCTTAGGAACCGGGTAAAAAGCAAGTTCCGAAGGCTTGGTGACCATAACATCACAGCTTCTCATCAAAAGATTGGTGGCGTAAACGGCCTCAAATATGTTTTTGTGCCAGAATCCATGGATTCCAACAACCTTGGTATCTTCCTTAAGAGCCGACTTTGCGAACTCCTCGGTTTCCTTCCAGTCGCCCATGTGGTCAACGCAGAGCTCCTTCATGGCGGGGATATCTTCCTTCAATGTATCCCAGACCTTGCGGTAGTCGCCAACGTTAACGTAAAGTGCGGCTTTTCCTTCTTTAATATATGGAATGAGATATGTGATGATTGCCGCAAAGATTTCTTTCTGCGCTCCCGCGCCGCCTATAGTCAAAAGAAATCTCATGGGCTTTCCGTTCTTTTTACGATTGATGCGGGCTTCGCAGTCTGCCTCAATGTTGGTTACAAGCTCGTGATCGATGTAGTGGCCCGTATAAAGGAGTGAATCCTTAGGCATGGGCTTGCAGATTTTCTTTTTGAGCATGCCGTTTAATATGCGGTATCCCTGATAAGCGTTCCTGCACTGGATGGTGTGGACCGCGCCCTCGGCAAAGTGAAGAGCCATGGGCCAGTTGTCGGGGATTGCGTTCACTACATGCTCCATTCCTGCGTGTAGTGCCGCCTGGGCAGGCCACACATGGGTGCCCACAACGGGGATATCCTTGGGAACATTCTTATATACGGAAGCCATGAGCTCAGCATTCTTCTGGTCTGCCGCATTATATGAAAGTGCTCTGAAGCCTTCGTAATTCACGGGCTCCCACACAAGTTTATTAAATATCGGATTCTTTGAGAGTCTGGAACCCAGTGAATAAAGCTCGTTCTGTGCACCGATGACCTTGGTGCAGGTGGTTTCGCCGTAGGAATTAAGATCCATCCAGTAAGGAGTGTAACCCATGGACTTAGCTGCACTTGCGATAGCCATTGAAATGCGGTAATGTCCAAAGCCCATGCGGATGTTTCCGACGATGAGGCCCTTCTCCCTGTCCCAGTCAAGGTTTGAAGAATCCACGCTCTCATCGTAGTGAGCATTTGTCTTAAGATCGCCCACGAGCACGTTCACCACTCCGAGGGAATCTCCGATGTAAGGGTTCTTACTGAGTTTCACGGGATAGTCTCGATTACTGTCATCCCCGTATTTCTTCGCATATTTAGCCTTTGACTTGCAGGCTTTCTTATAAACACTATCAGGCATTTCGTTGCCAAAGATCACTTTGCTTCTGTCCATTTTGTCTCCTTAGTCTATAGTGTCTTTTCTATTTTCAGTTACAGAAAACCGTATCTCTTTGCTTCCCGTCTGAGGATTGGAAACAGTGAGGATTCCGGTACCGGATGTGCCCTTGGTCCGGATGAATGTTCCGCACATGCCGCCTTTAAATCCGGCAGTCCCCGGTCCTACCAGCTCAATATCGCCTGAAACGCTGAAGCTCACCGGTTCGTTAAAGAAATGGGCCACATTTCCAAACTCATCCGTAGCCAGGATCCTTACTGCCGCCATGTCATAACCCGTGGTCTCGCATAGATCTGTGTGATCCGCCGTGAGGCTCAGAGTCAGTCTCTCGAAGGGTTTCTTTGTTACGGTCTTAACCACTTCACCGTTCTTTATGGCTTCAAACCTGTACTCCGTAGCCTTGCCGCCCCAGTCGCCAACATACTTGTTGTAAAGCGGAACCGCCACCGCAGGATTCATATGATAAAAAAGAACCAGCTTTGCCACGAGGCCGTAGAATCTCTTGGGCGGATGGCTCATTCCGTATACCGCCACTATGTTGAGAGCATCCTTCAAAGCCTTCTTGTAACTGTCTGACCCGCTTTCTCCCTTTTCTACCGCATCACCGATGAAATCGTCTATCATGATGGGGCCGTGAGGCAGGTGTTTGTAGGGTGAATCCGTCGCCTTATATTCTTTTATAAATCTGTCGTTCTTATACATGCGGACACTGTCTGCATTGGTATATATCCAGGTAATTCCCCTGTTGCACGCAGGATGCTCTCCGATATCCATGGAAGAAGAAAGATACAGCACCGGTTCCTTACTTCCAAGACTTGAATAAACATATCCTGCCTGCTTGAAATTCCTGAACATATCAAGGACGCCGTGATAGCAAATCCGATCTCCGCTTCCGAAATCCTTGTGCGTATTGTAGTCGCTCATGCACCAGCCAAAAGAACCTGCTATGTCCCGCTCCTTGGCTACCGAGTCAAGGACATTGGCGTGTCTCACGGCGTGCTCTCTACGCTGTTCCTCGTCATCATAGGCTTTGGTCGGATACATGTGACCGTTATATTCGCTGATAAGATAAGGCTTATCAGTATTGCTTGTGACTTTCTTTTTGGGCTCACACCCGATGTTGGTGCCTTCATGCACAAAATCATTGTAAGTATAAACATCTTCCAGAAGATGAGACTTCTTTAACGCTCTTACACCACCCGTAGGTCTGGTGGGATCAAGAAGATGTGCCGCCTTGTTGGTTTCCGCATAAAACTCGTCGTCATCTCTCGATTCATTAATGCGAACGCCCCAGAGGATCACCGAAGGATGATTCCTGTACTGCCTGACCATATCCTTCACATTGGCAACGGCCTTGCTTTTCCATTCGGCGTCACCTATATTCTGCCAGCCCGGGATCTCAGTAAAAACAAGGAGCCCAAGCTCGTCGCACCTGTCTATAAAATAATGAGACTGCGGGTAGTGAGAAGTCCTGACGGCGTTAAGTCCCAGTTCCTTTTTAAGTACATCCGCATCCATGACCTGGAGTGACTTAGGCGCAGCATACCCGATATAAGGATAACTCTGATGCCTGTTAAGTCCCCGGATTTTAAGCTTTCGCCCGTTTAGATAGTAGCCGTCTTTTTTGAATTCAGATTTCCTGAATCCGAACCGGATGGTCCTTTCGTCTATCACGGCCCCTGTTTCTTTTTCGCACAAAGAAACCTTAACATCATAAAGAAAAGGGTCATCCACGTCCCAGAGTTTAACGCTTCCGGCATCGAAGCTTTCGCTCATTTCGCTGTCGGTAACGGACTTTTCGCTAAGGCTCTGATCATCAAGCGAAATCCTGATCGTTAGATTGGAAGCCTCACCCTTACACTCTTCCGAAAGCCTTAAATCCGCGTTCAGAACAGCCTTACCGGTTTTAAGGTCTATATCGCTTTGAAGGAAAACATCATCAATGCGCCTTCTGTCGGCGATCTCAAAGTAAACGTCCCTGTAGATGCCCCCGTAGGTCATGTAGTCTATCACGAATCCAAAGGGCGGCTGGTTCAGATTTTCGTTACTGTCCGCTCTCAGGGTCACAACGTTTTCGCTTCCATACTTTAACACACCGCTAAGATCCGCGGTAAAAGCAGTATATCCGCAGCAATGCCTGTACAGAGACTTTCCGTTAACATAGAGTGTCGCTTCGTGGGCTACGCCTTCAAAGGTGAGCCGCACGCTCTTTCCTTCCCACTCCTCTGGCGCAGTAAAAACCTTTCTGTATCCCGAAACCATCTGGTATTCATGCTCGTCGAAATAGTTGAAAGGTGTTACTTTTATCGTATGGGGAAGTCTGACGGTCTCAATGCCCGAATCGTCATAGCCTGCCGCCGTCATCTCCTCCGAAAAAGAATCCGTATACTTCCAGTTATCGTTAAAATAAACCCTAGCAGGCATGGAACCTCCGGTTTCTTATGCTTTAATTCCCTCAATAAGAATATCTACTACTTCAGCGAGGGTTTCGTTATAGTTGAAATTGTTCTTGGAAATATAGTCGCGTCTGAAGAACTGCTCGAGTGTAGCTTCAAACATGAGCTTCACAAGAGAGATGTCCACTTTTCGGATCACGCCTTCTTTCTGGCCCTGCTCCAAAAGCTCAAGAGTAGTTTCCCAGCCTGTTTCGAGGCGTTCTTCAACTTTAGCAAAGATAGCGGGATACTTGTCCCTTAATAGATAGAAACGGCCAAAGTCCATTTCCTTGTAGCTTTCCGGCATAACGCCAAGGATCTTTCTGATCTTCTCAACAGTGGAAAGCGAATCATCGCCAAGTACAAGGGACTCACTCATTTTGATGCCGTCGAAAAGATAATCGACAACAGCAAGGAACATTTCTTCCTTGTCCTTAAAGATAACGTACATGGTCTTTTTACTGATGCGGCAATCGCTTGCCACGTCGTCCATGGTAAACTTAAGACCCTTCTCGTTAAAGAGACTGATGCAGGAACGCATCACATCATTTTTGATCTCGTCAATGCTCTTCGATACTCTTGCCATAATTACCTCATTTCTTTCTGTGACAAAGGGTTGTTGGTTGACGGAAACTGCAATTCGTTTCTCAGTTTCCTAAATAGTAACAAAAATAAGGAAACTTGGCAATAAAAAAAGCGCCGAAATTCGGCGCCTTCTTTTGTGAAAAAGTACTAACTGAGAATCTGTAACAAAAATTCCCATGTTCTCTTAGCTGATGAGAGGGAAAGTTTCTCTCTCGTAGTATGTATATCCATCATATTGGGTCCAAAAGAAACACAATCCAGATCCTTGATCCTTCCTGCGAAGATTCCGCATTCAAGACCTGCGTGCAAAGCCTCAACCTTGGGTTCTTCACCGTACATTTCCTTGTACACGCTTATCATGCGCTCTCTTAAAGGTGAATACTCTCTGTAGGCCCAGCCGGGATAATCGCCGTGAACATTGGTGGTCACGCCGTAATCCTTGCAGATGTTAAGAATGTTGGCAACAAGGCTTTCTTTTTCCGAATCCACGTTGGAACGAACGGATACGGATAAATGCACTCCCTTATCGTCCATGGAAGCGATTCCCACGTTGAGGGAAGTCTCAACAAGGCCCTCAATGTTACGGCTCATAGCGATCACACCATTTGGAAGGGTGGTCATGAACTTGGAAAGAGAGTTCTCGGAATTACCGTACCACTTTCCGCCGTTACGAAGCTCGTTTGTTTCAGCAAGAGTGATCTTGGCTCCTGTTTCCACCGATACGTACTTCTCAAGTACCTCGTATCTGATTATATCAAAAAGCTCAGCCTCTACGGGCTTGCAAAGAACGATAGCCTCACAGTCCGTAGCGATGGCGTTGTCTGCAACTCCGCCCTTAAGATCGTTGATACCAAGTATCAGCTTGGCATCCGCAAGTTTGTGAAGGATGTGACCCACCATACGGATGGCATTGGCTCTTCCTTTGTTGATCTCAGTACCGGAATGTCCTCCGATAAGACCGGAAACGCTGATCTTGTAGGCCTTGCCGCCCTCAGGCTCAACAGGACTTACAGGGAAATGCATGTCTATTCTGGCACCGCCTGCGCAGCTTACCAGGAATATGCCTTCTTCCTCAGAGTCAAGGTTTAACATGCGATGACCGGTCAGTACACTTGTATCGAGTACCGAAGCGCCGAGCATTCCCACTTCCTCGTCAACGGTGATCACCAGCTCAATACGGGGAAGGCTGAGTGTATCGTCCGAAAGAAGTGCCAGTCCGTAAGCAACTGCAATACCGTCATCTCCGCCAAGGCTTGTCTTGTCTGCAAAAAGAAAGTCTCCCTCTTCCCTTACATCAAGTGGAGTAACCTTCATGTCGCGGCCGTCATCGCTGACAGCAACCATGTCCATGTGACCCTGGATGATCACAGGCTCTTCGCTTTCGCGACCCTTGGATGCTTCCTTTATAATGATCACGTTACCGGCAGCGTCCTGATAATGTTCAAGATTTCTGTCCTTGGCAAACTTAACGAGATAATCGCTGATAGCCTTGGTATTGCCGGAACCGTGAGGGATCTTGCAAAGTTCCTTAAAATAATCAATATAGGTCATGTTTTAACCTCTCAATAATAAACCCCGCAGAATGGATTCCGCGGGGGATATATATTACCCTTATTATGCGAGTTTCTTAGAAGCTGCTTCGCAAAGAGTCTTGAATCCTTCAGCGTCGCTTACTGCAAGTTCAGCGAGCATCTTGCGGTTAAGATCGATACCTGCAAGCTTGAGGCCGTACATGAATTTGCTGTATGAAAGACCGTTAAGTCTTGCTGCTGCATTGATACGAGCGATCCAAAGCTGTCTGAACTGACGCTTCTTTTCCTTACGACCCTGATAAGAGGAAGTAAGTGCTCTCATTACAGACTGCTTAGCGGTTCTGTACTGCTTGCTGCGGGCTCCTCTGTAGCCTTTAGCGAGCTTTAATACTCTGTTATGTTTCTTCTTGGCATTTAAGCCACCTTTAATTCTTGCCATTTTAAATCTCCTCCAATCAACTTACAGGTTATACGTAAGGTAAAATCTTCTTCATGTTCTTAACGTTGGTAGCATCGGTGATAGCGGGTTTACGAAGATTACGCTTTCTCTTGGTGCTCTTCTTTGTTAAGATATGACTCTTGTAAGCTTTGGATCTCTTTAACTTACCTGTTCCTGTAACTCTAAAGCGCTTTGCAGCAGCTCTGCTTGTTTTCATCTTGGGCATAGTATTTTCCTCCTGAATCTATGTGAATGATATTTTATCCGGACGCTGAATATTAATTCTTCTTACCGGTTAAAAACATGGTCATTGAACGGCCCTCAACCTTGGGAGCCTTCTCGATAACGGCGATATCTGCAAGACCCTCTGCGAAATCATCAAGGATGTGCTTGGTTGTCTGCATGTGTGCCATCTCACGACCTCTGAACCTGAGTGTTACCTTAACTCTGTCGCCCTTGGTAAGGAACTTACGTGCAGCGGCCATCTTGGTATTAAGGTCATTGGTATCAATATTGGGAGAAAGGCGGATTTCCTTGATCTCCACGATATGCTGCTTCTTCTTAGCTTCTTTTTCTTTGCGCATCTGTTCGTACTTGAACTTGCCATAGTCGACGATGCGGCAAACGGGAGGTGTTGCTGTGGGCGCGATCTTAACAAGGTCTACGCCTGCCTCCTCTGCCAGTTTCATGGCTTCTTTAACGGGCATAATCCCTAACTGCTCACCATTCTCACCGATCACGCGAACTTCCTTGTCGCGGATCTCACCGTTAATCATTAAATCGCTAATAGTTGTACCCTCCGTTAAGTAAACAAAAGAAAAAGTGGATATCCAAAGAATATCCACTGTAAAGTCTTGGTTACGACAGTAGTCGCAAAAGAAATTATTAACGCCCGTTAAGCCTGTGCCACGGGGTGAGAGCGGATACTCTGCTTGGATGTATGTGCATTACTAAAGTAATTTAACACGAATATTTTGTGTTGTCAACAGAAATTTATTTATTCCTGCCGCAGCACTTCTTATACTTCTTTCCGCTTCCGCAGGGGCAGGGATCATTGGGGTAGATCTTTGCTTCCTTGCGAACGGTCTGTGAAGCCTTCTGCTCTCTAACGAGTTCTTCCTGCTTTTCTTTAGAGAAGATATCGTTCCACTCTTCAAGAGTATAAAGCCAGTTAGCACCTGCAGCTACCATGTTCTTAAAAAGAAGTTCCTTATCAAATCCGAGGTTAACTTCTGTGTCAGCCTTCATGGTCTCAATGGGGTTGGGATTGATAAGTGAATCATTGATACCGTCAAGGAAACCGGTCATGATAAGCTGTGTAACTTTATATTTCTTTGCAAGTTCTCCAAGAGTACCGGTAACAACTTCATCGGGATTCTTTAAGAGTTTCTTGTAAATACCCTTTTCTTTGTCAAAATAGTCAGCCCAGAGCTTCTCGAGCTCTTCCTTGCCAAGTACATCTGAATATGCGGATGTGCGCCATTTTTCAAGTAATGTCTGTGCCATAATAACTCCTAAAATAATGATAAAAAATTTACGTCACTTGCGTAGTTTAGCATAAAGAAAACAAAATTTCAACAGGAAATAAGATGAATGAGTTTTGACCGGAAATCTCCCTTTATTTCGGGGACCTGCAGCCCTGCGTTCATAAGAGTGTCCCCATAATATTGCTCTTTTGTTCCTTCGATCCTGTAGATCCTGTCGGGATCAAGACCCTGAAGGCGGATGATGCGGCCCTTTCTGTTCATGCGGGAATATACGGAAACATAGGCTACCAGCACTTCGGATGCGTCCTTTGCATTCACCGACCAGCAATCGTACTCACCGTTCTCGGAAAAAGAAGCTATCCTGTAATAATCTCCCTCTCTGATAAGATCATTATATTTATGGTAGAGATCGATCTGTCCCGGGATCATAGCCCTGTCATCTTCAGAGATCTTCGTTATATCAAGTTCATATCCGAAGGTTCCGAACAACGCCACATTACCCCTCGTGTCAAAAGGAGTGATACGTCCGTTTCCGTGATTGGGGCAGTCCGAAACATGGGCTCCGATGGTTGAAAGCGGATAGATGAGCATATTTCCTTCCTGGATCTTTAACCGCTCTATGGCATCCGTATCGTCGCTTGCCCAGACCTGCGGACTGTAAAACAGGGTGCCCGCATCGTACCTGCCGCCGCCTGAGGAACAGTTTTCAAGCAGCAGTTCCGGAAAATCGGAAATGAGTCTCTCCTGCATACGGTAAAGAGCCAGCATGTATCTGTAGTGAAACTCACCCTGTCTGTCTGCGGGAAGTCCTGCCGAATATATATCCGCAAGAGGCCTGTTCATATCCCACTTCAGATACTCAATATTCGCAGAAGAAAGAACATCCTTTATGCAGCCGTAACAATAATCCCAGACTTCAGGTCTTGTGATATCAAGAACCAGCTGGTTTCTTGCGTATCCGGGAGTACGTCCCGGTACCTTAAGTGCCCAGTCGGGATGTGCCCTGTAAAGATCGGAATCGGGGCACACCATTTCAGGCTCCATCCAGATCCCGAATCTAAGCCCAAGTTTATTAACTTCCGAAACAAGATATTTTAATCCGCCG
>JAILHY010000034.1 GCA_024695575.1 Lachnospiraceae bacterium | reverse complement strand
GGCTTTGACTTTGACATCCTCGTTGGCGACAAGGCTATTGGTCACGTAGATACCGATTTCCACCTTTGGGCTGACTGCTATCGTATCAGCGTTCTTGATGAGAGCAAGCAGGATCTTGTTATCGCGCTCGCTATTATCTGCGACAGTGTACACGATTCAGAGAAAAGTTCTGACTGATGAAAAAAGGTTTTTTAAAGAAATTAATAATCGGAATACTGGTGGCTCTGGGTCTTTTCGTACTTATCATAATGATATTGCCTGAAGACGAAGAGGAGCCCAATTTTAACCGCCCGATACCGGGGAATGCCATAAGTGCGCCTTCTCAGACAGCTTCCGTGGAAACTTCCACGGAAAACGATGAGAGGGACGCCTCCCCTCAGGGGCGTAAAGTGTTATCCGTCGGAAGCAGCGCCAAGTCTGCCACCATTATGGTATATGTTAACGGATCCGACCTTGAGTCCGAGTACGGCGAAGCAACCGAAGATATTTCGGAAATGATCTCTTCGGGTATCGGTTCAAACGTTAACGTTGTCCTTCAGACAATGGGTACCAAAAAGTGGAAGAATTACGGCATTTCTTCAAAGACTGCCCAGACATGGACTGTTGCGGACGGCAAGCTTAATCTTGTCCGTGACGGCCTTGGACAGCTTGACTGTACATCCAAGGATACCCTTTCGGAGTTTATTGGCTTTTGTAAAGATAACTATCCGGCGGAACGTTACTTTTTCCTGTTCTGGAACCATGGCGGCGGACCTGTATACGGATTCGGATATGACGAATGGCAGGCAGAGGACGCCAGCCTTACGCTTGCGGAGATGTCGGCCGCATTTGCGGAGCACAAGGATGTTCACTTTGACATAATCGGTATGGACTGCTGTATCATGGCAAGTCTTGAGACTTGCTATGCCATGGCGCCATACTGCAAATACGCGCTTCTTTCCGAAGACTTTGAATCGGGACTGGGCTGGAGTTATAACGGATGGATGAAGTCATTTGAGCAGAATCCGGGTATTTCGACGACCCTTCTTGGCAAGTACATCGTGGATGACATCATCAGCTCCAACGAGTCCGAATCCTATGGAGACAGTGCATGTATAGCGCTGTTTAATGTGTCTGCGGCAAAAAGCCTTTACACAGCATGGAAGGCTTGGGCTTACAAGAACGAATCAGCTTTGTTGAATCAGAACTACAGCAGGGAGCACAAAGCAAAGAGGCACCTTTCCAGGGGCTTTTGGGATATGTGGGATTCTGATGACAGTGATGTCACATTGTCCGACTACTATATCAGCGATATCCTTGCAATGGTTGAGAATATCGACAACAGCAGTAACGAAGCCAAGGGACTTACTTCTGCATTAAAGGCTTCGGTGGCATATTACGGTCACACATCCGATAAGAATGAGCTTACCGGAATGGCCGTATCACTACCCTACGGTGACAGCGACTTTTATCAGAAACTTCGCAGTGTTTACGGCCAGATAGGTCTTGACTCCGAATATATCAACTGGCTTGAAAACTTCGTATCAAGTTCCGCAACCGGAAGTTATTACAATTACGACAGCTTTGATAACAGCTGGGGCGGCTGGAGCGATTACGAAAATGATTACGGCTGCAACTACAGTAACGGCGGATCATGTCAGTACAGTTGGGACTACGGCTGGGGTGACGACTGGTATGATGATTCGGATTACGATGATGGCGGTTTCTGGGGCTTCTTAGACGATATCTCCGGAGATTGGGGCTATGATTACGATTCCTACAGTGACTACGATTACGGATGCGATCGCAACGGATATGCAGACGACTGGATCTATGACTACGAGTCGGAACTCTGGTATTACTATGATCAGGATGCCCTTTATCTATACGATGATGAGTCAAACACAATGTTCTACTACGACGAAGACAACGACGATATCTATTACTACGACGAGAGCGCAGACGACTGGTATCTTGCTGAATGATGTGATAAACTGACTTTATCATTTACAGGAAAGGGTTTGTGCAATGTGGAATAATGTTAAGCGCACGATAGTTACGGCACTTGCGACTCTCGGAGTACTTTTTATCATAATCATGGTATGGCCGGAGGATAAAGAAGAAACACCATCCGTTACCACATCCGGCCAGAATAATACAAGCACGTCGACTTCAACCGTGTCCGCAAGTGTGGAAACGCCTGCTTCCGTGAGTCATGAGCCGGAAACACCTGCTGAAACAGAAGAACCTTCCGAAACCGGGGAACCTGCCGCACCGGCAGTACCTTCAGAGCCATCAAACGGAAACGAGGCGGCAGGAGTTAACATTCCTTCGTCGGAATCAAGGGGAAATGCTCTTTCTTTTAAAACGATTTCCCTTGATGAGCAGACTGTTTCACAGGATATATTTGCAGATTATGATCTTACAATCGTGCATGTATGGGGCACGTTCTGCGGCCCCTGCATTGCCGAGATGGGCGATTATGCCGATCTTTACAAGGAACTTCCTTCCAATGTCAACCTGATCGGGATCATCTGTGATGTTTACGACGGGATCGACAGCAACGTATCGGATGCCCGTAAGATTCTGGGCGATGCCGGAGCCGAGTTCATGAACCTGCGCACCAGTGATGATGTTTACGACATCACATCGGTATTTCAGTATGTTCCTTCTTCTTTCTTTGTGGACAGAGAAGGCCATGTGATAGGCAAGATGATGGACGGAGCCAGCTTTTCCGAGACCAAGAGTCGCCTTGACGGTTACCTTCAGTAGGGATTGATCATGAAAGACAAAAGAATGCCTTTAAGGCTGATTATTCTTGCAGCGGCCGTTGTGCTTATCGTTGTCGGGCTGTTTGACAACAGTTTTAAGGATGTATGGAGCAAAGCCGTAATGATCTGTATGGAGTGCATCGGAATAGGATGAAAGAACGGATCGGAAACGGGGTAAGACGATTTACCCAACTTGTTGCCGCAGTGCTGTATAACTGCAATTTCAAAGGGTTTGCAAGCGGCAGGATCTATAAAGGAAATACCAAAGGAATATGCGCGCCGGGGCTTAACTGTTATTCATGCCCGGGCGCAGTTTTGGCTTGTCCCCTGGGAAGCTTTCAGGGAGCATTGGCCAAATCGGCGTACAAGCTTCCGCTTTACATGCTGGGTGCACTGATTCTTTTCGGAATACTGCTTGGGCGTATGATATGCGGTTTCTTTTGCCCCTTTGGACTCATACAGGATCTGCTTTACAAGCTCCCCCTGCCCAAGATGCAAAAGAATAAGGTCACGAGGGCACTGTCATATCTTAAGTACGTCATACTGCTTATTTTCGTGATAGTTATCCCCATAGTGAAGCTTGCCCCCGGGTTCTGTAAGTACATATGCCCTGCAGGTACACTTGAAGCGGGGATTCCCCTTGTGATAATGGATGAAAATCTTCAAAGCAGGATAGGGTGGCTTTTTAGCTGGAAGGTATTCGTACTTGCGGTGGTCCTTGTTGCATGTTCCATGGTTTACAGGGCGTTTTGCAGATTCCTTTGTCCCCTGGGTGCCATATACTCATTCTTTAACCCCGTTGCCTTCTTTGGTATCAGGGTTCAAAAAGAAAAATGTACCGGCTGTAACACCTGCGTTCGAGCCTGCAAAATGGACGTAAAATGCGTTGGCGACCACGAGTGTATCCACTGCGGAGAGTGCCGTAAAGCCTGCCCCACAGGGGCCATAGCTTACCGTAGAATTCGACAAACTCCGGAAGATAAAATTAAGGATTTTTTGACGGATTAATCATTGACACCGATGGGAGATTTCGTTATTCTATTATTAACAGAGAATTAACGAAAGAGGAATTTAAGCAATGTACTACAGTTCAAGGAGCGTCTTTCATTGCGGTGATGAGGTAGTTTACGAGCCCGTTCCGGCATGTGCCATCAAGGGCATTGTGATCAGCAATCGCGGTGACGGTGTGTATGAAATAAGAGTCGATGAGAAACACAGCATGATGGCTAACGCCTGCAACATGAAGCTTGTGTCCAAGAGCGCATAAATTAAAGGACTTCATTACGAAGTCCTTTTTCTTTTACCTTATTGGGCTTTCTGTTTCTTAAGAGGAGAGTTCTGCTTGCGGTACTGGCTGGGGGTGCATCCCTTCTGCTGCTTAAAGAGGCGGTTGAAGGTAGAGATGCTTGAAAAGCCCGACAGGATAGCTACGTCCGTGATGGACACGCCGGGAGTTTCCAGCAGTTCCTCGGCAGCCTTGATACGGCGGAAGCACAGGTAATCCGTGAAGTTATAGTTGGTATACTGCTTGAACAGGCGGGAAAAATGGAACTTGGAGAAGCCTGTGTTGGCGGCAATATCCGAAAGTGACAGTTCCTCGGTAAAATGATTGTCGATATAGTCAAGGGTGTCGTTAAAGAGCTGAATGTATTCCTTACGCTTGGTGGGACTTGCACTCTGGAACAGGTCTTCCTGCTGGGTGTAGTTCTCACCGAGAGTCACGAACACTTTAAGTAAAAGGGACTGAATGGAAAGATCCGCAAATTCCGTTCCGCTGAAATACTCGTTACGGATCTGCACAAGATCACTGTAGATCTCGGGATAAATGTCGGCCTGGTTCTCTTCATCAAAAAGAAGGGGCTGTGAAAGGATGGCAAGAATTCGGGCAAAACCCTTTAGCTTCTGCATGGAAGAGATGTTCATAAGGAAAATAAAACGACGTCCCGTGGGAGGAGCGATGATCTCGTGGATCTCCCCCGGAGGCACAAAAAATACACTGCCCGGTTTGAGATTGTAGGTAGTTCCGCCGACAATAAGTGTGTAATCGTTCTCTATGGGCATGATGATCTCAATGGCAGAATGCCAGTGAGGTTCGTAGTTGACAGCCTGTTCATTTAACCAGATGCGGCTGATGGACTGGGATTTGAACTCCACCACCTCGTGTCCGCTCTGAATATTGCGAGTGCCGGTGTAATCGCTGTTGGCAGCATAGTACTTGGAGCGATCCTCCGGGACTATATCGTATATGTCAGACATAATACTTTTCCTTTTGCCATATTATACCACAAAAAAGAAAAAAGAAAAATATATTGACAATCCATCCGCTTTCGTGCTATAAAGTATTAAACCGATGAGGAAGAGTGAGTAAGTTCTTTCCCTTCAATCCAAGAGAGTCGCAGGCGGTGGGATTGCGACATTGAACATAGGACCGAATGGACTTCCAAGGGCAAGCGGAACAGCGAAAGCTAAGTATGCAAGACGGGGCAGACCCCTCGTGAGCGTAAGCAGTGTCGGCATATGATGGTATGCGATGAGTGGGCGCGTAAGCGTCAAGCCGGGTGGCACCGCAGGATTTCGAATCAGTCCTGTCCCAGCAAAGCTTTATTTGCTTGGGACAGGTTTTTTTATTCCCAAGCGTTCCCATCAATCAAATCATTTTTTGAAAAAGAAAGGAAACGCATCATGAACAAATTCAAAACATTCAGAAAAATCGCAATCGCAGCAACAATGGCTCTTTCTCTTATGGCAACGGCCTGTGGAGAGGCTAAGCCTACAGGCAATGCAGGAGCTACTGGAACCAAGACTTACAAGATCGGTATCTGCAACTTCGTAGACGACGCTTCGCTTAACCAGATCGTTGACAACATCAAGAGCGAGCTTGCAGCAATCGAGGCAAAAGAAAACGTTAAGTTTGAGATTAACTACGATAACTGTAACGCAGACGCCAATGTCCTTGCACAGATCGTTTCAAACTTTGAAGCAGACAAGGTAGACCTTATGGTAGGCGTTGCAACTCCCGTAGCTATCCAGATGCAGGCAGCAACCGAAGGTAAAGATACTCCCGTTGTTTTCGCAGCTGTATCGGATCCCCTTGGCGCAGGACTTGTTGATTCACTCGACAAGCCCGGAAAGAACATCACCGGAACCAGCGACTTCTTAAACACCGAAGCTATCCTTAACATCATTCTTGCCAATAACCCCGATACCAAGAAGGTTGGTCTTCTCTATGATGCGGGACAGGATGCTTCCACCAAGCCCATCGCCGATGCCAAGGCTTTCCTTGCAGGCAAGGGAGTTGAAGTTGTTGAATACACAGGCACCAACGTTGCCGAAGTAATGCTTGCTGCAGACTCCATCGTAGCAGACAAGGTAGACGCAGTATTTACACCTACCGACAACACCATCATGCAGGCAGAGCTTTCCATTTACGAAAAGTTTGCAGCAGCAGGAATCCCTCATTTCTGCGGAGCCGATTCTTTTGCACTTAATGGCGCATTCCTTGGATTCGGCGTTGACTATGCGGCACTTGGACGTGAGACCGCAGACATGATCGCAGAGATCCTTGTTAAAGGAAACAAGCCCGCAGACACAGCAGTTAAGCTCTTTGACAATGGTGCTGCAACAATTAACACAGACACCTGTGCGGCAATGGGAGTTGATTTTGACTCCGTAAAAGAAAAGATCCAGCAGTACTGCACCGTAGTCAATCCCATTACCACAGCAGAAAGCTTCAAATAATAAGGACACAAAATGCTACTATCTCTTGCTCAGACGACAATTACATTAGGACTCATAAGCTCCCTCACTGTGCTTGCACTTTATGTAAGCTACAGCTGCTTAAACGTATGTGACCTTTCCACCGACGGCGCTTTCACTCTGGGCGCCGCTGTGGGCGCAGTGGTGGCACTTTCGGGACATCCTTTTCTCTCAATTATTGCGGCAATGATCGCGGCGAGCCTCTCGGGTTTATTAACCGCATTCCTTCAGACCAAGCTGGGAATCGATTCCCTCCTTGCGGGAATCGTTGTAAACACGGGGCTTTATTCCATTAACATTGCCATCATGGGCTCGTCCCTTCTTAACTTAAACACTACCGTTACGGTATTTTCCATGTTTAAGGACCTCTTGAAGGGTACGGCGCTTGAGAACTGGTATACGGCGATCATCGCATTTATCTTCGTGGCTCTTTCGGTGACGGTCATTGTTCTTTTCCTTAAGACAAGACTGGGACTTGCCATAAGAGCAACGGGTGACAATCCGAGAATGGTTCAGTCTTCAAGTATTGACCCTCACATGACCACAATCGTTGGACTTGTGTTTGCCAATGCTTTTACGGGACTCTCGGGATGTTTGCTTGCTCAGTCACAGAAGGGTGTTAACATCGATATCGGCCAGGGCATGCTGACAGTGGCTCTTGCTTCACTTCTTATCGGAAACACCGTAATAAGAAGGGGAGGTTCCATCGCCAAGCCCCTATCCGCAGTACTTGGAGCAGTCATTTTCAGACTGGTGTACACCGTAGCCCTGAGACTCCACATGCCTGCATACATGCTTAAGCTCATCTCCAGCGTGATAGTGGTAATTGCCATTGCGGGACCTTACCTTGCGGGCAGACTTAAGTTCAAGTCCAAATTCCTTCGGGGAGGGCGCAAAGATGCTTAAGTTAGAACACATTTCCAAGACCTTCGACAAGGGATCCCTGAACGAAAAGACAATATTTAAGGATTTTTCTTTTGAGGTAAAAGAAAAAGACTTTGTCACCATAATCGGTTCCAACGGAGCGGGCAAATCTTCATTGTTTAACGCAATATTCGGCACTTTCATTCCGGATGAAGGAAGGATAATCTTAGACGGACAGGACGTTACGGGACTTCCCTCCCATGTAAGGGCGCGTAACATCGGGTATCTTTTCCAGGATCCAAGATCCGGCACCGCACCCGGCATGACCATTGAGGAGAACCTTTTTCTTGCAGCAGGCGAGGGCGGATGGTTTTCCCTCGGGCAAAAGAAAGTGGCCGGTGAATTCGTAATGCGATTAAAGCTCCTAGACATGGATCTTGAAAAGAACCTTAAGAAGCCTGTGGGATTACTCTCAGGCGGACAGCGTCAGGCTCTTACCCTTTTGATGGCTACCTATTCAAGACCCAAGCTTCTTTTGCTTGATGAGCATACGGCGGCTCTTGATCCAAAGACAGCAGAAAAGGTCCTGTACCTTACGGAGAAGATCGTAAGAGAGGAAGAACTGACATGTCTGATGATAACTCACAGCATGGAGATGGCCCTTGATTACGGCAACAGGATAGTTATGATGAACGACGGAAAGATCATCTACGATGCTTCCGGCACGGAAAAAGAAAACCAGACCGTGGACGGTCTCTTACAGCTTTTCAGGGACAAAGACGGCAATATTCAGGCAAGCGACCGCATGATCCTCGGCTGATCATAAGTTGGTAAAACGTTATATTGTGCAAAATAATCGTAAAAGGCAACGGATTTTTCATCCGTTGCTTTTCTTTTACAACATTCTGTACACTGTAGCAGGGTCCTGGCACTAACACGTGTACAATATGACGGAAAAAGCAACAGGTAAAAAAGCAACAAATGAGAAATTTGTGACACCGATTGGATAGAAATACGTAGTTTTCAAAACTATAATTTATGTTGTAATCAGGAAGGGATATGCAATAATGAAACAATTTTCTCTCATGAGAAAGGTTACTGCCGTCGCTTTGGCGACTGCCCTGATCCTTTCACTTACCGGCTGTGCCGGGAATTCATCGGTGAGCGGATCCGAATCACAGACCTCCGCCGAAGCAGAGCCTGAGAATGACTGGGAGATCGACAACGTGCCGATACTCAGGGACTGCGTCAGACAGAAACTCGGCGGATTCGCGGGATGTGCGGTAACGGGATCAGAGATCGACGATCCCAAGGTCTGGGAGATAATGACCACGCATTTCGAGGCTGTGACTCTTGGCAATGAGCTTAAGCCCGATGCACTCTTTAACTATAGCGTAACCAACTGCCCGGGTACCGAGACCGTTCTTTTTAACGGAGAGGACATGGTGGTTCCGGTACTTAACTACCAGCGGGCAGAGAAGATATTAAACAAAATATATGACTGGAACGCGGAGCATCCGGACCGGAAGATCAAAGTCCGCGGACACGTGCTTGTATGGCACTCACAGACTCCCGAGTGGTTCTTTCACGAGAACTACGACAAGAACGAGCCTTATGTGGACGAAGCCACGATGGACAAGCGTCTTGAATGGTACATCAGGACCGTTCTTGAACACTTTACCGGTGAGGACAGCAAGTACAGGGATATGTTCTACGGCTGGGATGTGGTGAACGAGGCGATCTCCGACGGAACGGGAACCATCAGATCCGACGGGGAGAACTTAAACGAGAAGCTTTCCGAAGACAGACACGGCAGCAACTCAAGCTGGTTTCACATTTATCAGAGCAACAGATTCATAATCAACGCATTTAAATTTGCCAACAAATACGCACCTGCCGATCTGGAGCTTTACTACAACGATTACAACGAATGCCAGATGAACAAACGAAACGGCATCATTCAGCTTCTCAAGGATATTAAGGCTGAAGAAGGTGCTCCCGGCGAAGGCACCAGGATAAGTGCCATGGGTATGCAGGGGCATTACGGCATGGACAGCCCGGATTTCGGAGCTATCAGCTCAAGCATCAAGATGTACTGCGAAGTGGTGGGCAAGGTTCAGCTTACCGAGATAGATGTTTCCGCTTCTTCGGATTACGACGGAAGCAAAGATAAGAAAGCTGACGAATACGAGAAACTTCGTAAACGTTATCAAAATATTTATTTTGCGATCACAGGAGCCAATGAAACCGAAGGAGTAGAGGTTTCGGGTATCACATTCTGGGGTACCGCGGATCATCTTTCCTGGCTTCAGCATCGCTCCAATGTGGGTGGTGGCAGCAAGAGCGGCCTTCCCCAGTGCCCGTTGCTTTTTGACGAGAATTACAAACCGAAGTCCTGCTTCTTTGTTTTTACCAAGACTGATTAATGATCGATAAGAGGATATCATGAACAAAGGCTTAAAGAAATTTCTCATAACCCTCGGAGTATTAGCGGTTTTCATACTTGTCTGCGTGATCCTTACCAGACGTAAGGTGGCTGATTTTCATGCCAAATACGAAGGCGTGGATCTTACAAGAGAGGTAGTGGGCACCGAGAAGACCGGTACTTATGACAAATATCTTCTTTCTCACGATATGTCCAGGACTCCTTCCACGGATATCGATGTGGATATCTTCACCTATACTTCGGAAGGCAAGGTCAGCACCGAGACTTCCTACGAAGGTGCTGACAAGGCTGTTCTTACCGAGGCGACTTCCACAGTTACCTTCAGCGTAAATGTGCCGGAGGAAGGCTTCTACAATATCTTTATGGAATACTTCATTCCCGATTCAAAGGGTGTTCCCGCAGAGCGTAAGTTATACATAAACGGCGAGCTTCCCTTCGATGATGCTATGGATCTTGAGTTCGCCCGTATCTGGACGGACAAGGGTCCCGTGATCATTGACAATCAGGGTAATGAGATCCGTCCCACTCAGGTTGAAATCTATGACTGGCAGTCTTCTTTCTTTAAGGATGACAGAGGCTACGTCAACGTTCCCTACATGTTCTGGTTTGAAAAAGGAAACAATACCATCAGCCTTTACGGTGCCAACGAGCCCGTAGCGATCAAGGCTCTTTCCCTTAAGGGTATTACCGCGGAACCGGATTACGCCACCTATTCAAAGAATACCGCAGGACTTCCTGCAGGCGGCAAGGATTACGTAAGCCGCATTGAAGGCGAGAAATCCACCCGCAGATCCGATTCATCCCTTTATGCCAAGTATGACAGATCTTCACCTACCACAAGCCCCAATTCCGTTACCACTACGGTTCTAAACTACGTGGGCGGTGATGCCTGGAGAGCTAACGGACAGTGGATCGAATGGGAATTTGAGGTTCCCGCCGACGGCTATTACAACTTCATGGTCAAGGCCCGTCAGAACTACGCCAGAGGTTCCGTTTCCAACAGAAAGTTCCTTATCGACGGAGAGGTTCCTTTTAAAGAGCTTGAAGAAATTTCTTTTGACTATCGTAATGACTGGGATTCCAAGGTATTGCAGGATGCCGACGGAAATCCTTACAACATATATCTGACAGCAGGTAAGCATACCGCAAGACTTGAGGCTACACTCGGAGGACTTGGTCCCATCCTTTCGGATATTGAGGAATCCACCTTCAGACTCAATCAGATCTACAGAAGGCTTCTTGTTTATACCGGAGCAACACCCGACAAGTACAGAGATTATCGAATCGAAGTGGTTTATCCCGAAGTTCTGGAGGCCATGGATATAGAGTCCAAGCGCCTGTTCAAGATAGTTGATGACATGGTTGCCTACTCGGGACAGAAGGCCGACCAGATCGCGACGGCGCAGACCATTGCACAGCAGCTTGAGAGATTCTTAAAGAAACCCCAGAGGATCACTCTTGAGTTTACGACATTCAAGGATAATATCACCGCTCTTGGTACCGCAACACTTAACATGAGCGAGACCAAGCTTGATGTTGACTACCTTGTAGTATCGGGAACGGATGCTAAGTACAGTATCGACAAGACCAACGTATTCAAGAACATATGGCACGAGCTCAGATCCTTCGGCGCTTCCTTCGTAGTTGATTACAACGCAGTCGGTGACGTATACGACGGCGAGGAAGCCAAGGATGCGGTTAAGGTATGGGTACTTACCGGTCGTGATCAGGGTACCATTCTTAAGACCATGATCGACGATACTTTCACTCCCGAATCTCAGGTAAAGGTCAATGTTGAGATAGTCGGTGCGGATGCGCTCCTTAATGCGGTACTTGCCGGCCGCGGACCCGATGTGGTTCTTTCGGTAGGCGCCGATGCTCCCGTTAACTACGCACTTCGTCATGCGTCAGAGGATATCACTCAGTTCCCTGACTGGCAGGAAGTCCTTTCACACTATACTGAGAGCTCATACGAACAGTACAAACTGGACGGCGGTATCTACGGTATACCTGAGCAGCAGACCTTTAACGTAATGTTCTACCGAAAGGATGTCCTTGAGGAACTTGAACTGGAAGTTCCCGATACATGGCAGGAACTCATTGAAATGCTTCCTACCATCCAGGGTAACAACCTTTCAATCTGTATCCCCAGTGCGGGTGGTTCATCCACTTCCGCAGGTGCCACAACGGCGGTAGCAAGTAACCTTCCCGACCTTTCGATGTACTTCTCACTTTTGTTCCAGTACGGCGGAGATCTGTACAACGAATCGGGAATCAAGACAACGGTTGACACAGAGGCCGGTGTTGCTGCATTTAAGGATTACACTTCCTACTTTAACGACTACGGAATTCCGGTATTCTTCGACTTTATAAGCCGTTTCCGTTCCGGCGAGATGCCTGTCGGAATCGCACCTTACAGTACCTATAACACGCTTATGGTCTCCGCACCCGAGATCCGCGGACTCTGGGACTTCACTCTTATTCCCGGAACCGAGAGAACTGCGGCTGACGGAAGCACATATATCGACCGTACCGATTTCATTACCGGTAACGTAACGATGATGCTTAAGATAGCCGACGAGCAAAAGAAACAGGACGCATGGAAGTTCATGAAGTGGTGGGCGTCCGTTGACACCCAGGTTCGTTTCGGACGCGAGATAGAAGCTTTGCTCGGATCATCAGCACGTTACAATACGGCGAACAAGGATGCTTTCAGCAGACTTTCCTGGAGCGTAGAGGATATCGAAGTCCTTGACGCACAGTGGGAGCAGACCAGAGGTATCAGAGAGGTTCCCGGCGGTTACTACACCGGTCGTCACCTTGGTAACGCGGTTCGTAAAGTAATCAATGAACGTACCGATTGCCGTGAGACCATCATCGACTACTCTATCAAGATAAACGAAGAGATAGTCAAGAAGCGCAGAGAGTTCGGAATGCCCTTAGAATAATTAACGAGGTTGTCATGAAAGAATATCTTCGAAAGTATTTTATACTTAAAAAACACAATATGAAGGTTATGTGGAAGAAGATGAAGTTAAGCAAGAACTGCTATCTCTTCCTGGCACCTTACGCCTTATTGTTTACAATGTTTTTCGTATTCCCGGTGATAGCCTCCATTTACTTTTCTTTTACCTACTATAACATTCTGGAAGCTCCCAGATTCGTAGGTATTCAGAACTACATGAGCCTTCTCCTGGAGGACGACATATTCCTGATCGGTGTTAAGAACACATTCCTTATCGCTATCATAACGGGTCCTATCGGATACCTGATGTCCTTCCTGTTTGCATGGCTAATAAACGAGCTTCCCACATGGATAAGGTCGATAGCGGTAGTTGTGTTTTACGCACCTTCCATAGCAGCCAACTGTTTCGTTATCTTCTCGGTATTCTTCAGAGGAGATGCTTACGGATATGTAAATGCATTCCTGATAGACAAAGGAATCCTTGATGCTCCCGAGTTCTGGCTTACCAATCCCAAGTGGATGATCTGGATCTGTATGCTGGTTATCCTGTGGATGAGTCTTGGTACCGGATTCCTCGCTTTCGTAGCAGGTCTTCAGGGCGTTGACAGATCCTTACTGGAAGCAGGATGCATAGACGGCGTTAAGAACCGCTGGCAGGAGCTTTGGTACATCACCCTTCCCAGCATGAAGCCTATGCTTATGTTCGGTGCGATCATGGCGATCACAGGTGCATTCGGTGTCTGCGACGTAACAATGCAGCTTTGCGGATATCCCAGTACCGACTATGCGGCCCGCACCATTGTAACCCACCTGTATGACTACGGTTTTTCCAGATTTGAAATGGGTTATGCATGTTCAATAGCAACAATCCTTTTCTTTATTATGATCATCTGTAATAAAGCAATTCAGAGTTTACTTAGAAGAGTAGGAACCTGACATGAGTAAAAAGAAACACGTTGAAGCGGCTGAAAAGCCCTATCGTAAGAAACTGATAAGAAGAAGGAAGCCTAACCGCTCAATCGGCGGCGATGTCGTTCTCGGAATATTCATGGTACTCATGGCTCTTATAATGGTATTCCCCATCGTTTACGCCGTGGAGGCAGCGCTGAAGCCCTTGGACGAGCTGTTTATGTTCCCGCCCAGAGTATTCGCCAAGCATCCCACAACGGACAACTTTACGGATCTGTTCGTAACAATGGGTAAGTCCTGGGTTACCTTCTCCCGTTACCTTTTCAACACCGTATTCATGACGGCGGTTGGAACGGCCGGACACCTGCTTATCGCATCCATGGGTGCCTTCGTGCTTGCCAAGTACGATTTCCCCGGTAACAAGACTTTCTTTAAGATCGTTACCGTATCCATGATGTTCACAGGTTACGTAACGGGTATCCCCAACTACATCCTCATCAGTAAACTAGGATGGGTTGATACCTACTGGGCAATCATCATTCCCGCGTTTGCGGCTCCTACCGGTTTCTTCCTTATGAAGCAGTTCATGGAGGGTCTTCCTTCATCACTGATCGAGGCAGCCAAGATCGACGGTGCCAATGAGTGGAGAGTGTTCTCTCAGATCGTAATGCCCAACGTTAAGCCCGCATGGATGACCCTTATCATATTCTCGGTACAGGGTCTTTGGAACCAGAGAGGTTCGACATACATTTATTCCGAGGAGAAGAAAACCCTTGTATTTGCCCTTCAGCAGATACAGGCCGGCGGTATAGCACGTACCGGTCAGGCAGCAGCGGTAACGGTCGTAGTCATGATCGTTCCCGTACTGATCTTTATCTTCTCTCAGACACAGATCCTGGAGACAATGGCAAGCTCCGGACTTAAGGACTAATATTCTTTTACGAGGATCGATATGAAAAAGAAACTACTGGCAGTACCGCTTCTTCTGGCCAGCGCACTGATGATTTCCATGGTGCCTTCCACAGAGGTTTCGGCCAAAGGTAAGAATTACTCATATGTATTCCTTTATGTTTGTCGACTGCCTATATGTCAGCATCCGTACTGAATACGAAACGAAAAAACATGCGATTTATACTAGAGAATCACTCTTTAGCATCTTGCCTTTACTCTTAACATATCGGCCTAATATAAGTTTCACCACAATAGATACAATAATGATAATGAGCGTAAAATTGGTATAGTTGGGTTCTGTGGGATGAAAAATCTTTTTAGTTGA
>JAILHY010000097.1 GCA_024695575.1 Lachnospiraceae bacterium | reverse complement strand
ACCGTGGTACAGAAAAGCACGTTATGGAAACTCTCGAGATCGAAGAGCCCGAACTTGCCGACGAGATCCGCAAGAAGATGTTCGTATTCGATGATATCCTTCTTTTGGACGACCGTTCTATCCAGCGTGTACTGCGTGACGTTGACAACAATGACCTTGAAGTTGCACTTAAGTCCACCAACGAGCAGGTTCAGACCGCTATTTTCAACAACCTGTCCAAGCGTCTTGCCGTTATGATCAAGGAAGATATGGACTTTATGGGTCCTGTACGTATGAAGGACGTAGAAGAAGCTCAGCAGAAGATCGTAAACATCATCAGAAAGCTGGAGGATGCGGGCGAGATCGTTATTTCCAGAGGCGGAGGAGACGAGATAGTTGTCTAATTTATACAAGAGCAGTTTTGTCCGTTTTTCACCCGAGAACACCAAGGTCATCAATTCGGACGAAATTGTAAAAAAAAGATTGGAAATGAATTCCGGTGTTTTGCGGGAATTGGAGCCGGGTGAGGATCCGGGTTCTTTTGCAGGAGCCGAGGGCGAACCTGTGGATTGGGAAGGAGATTCCGATTCCGACGTGGCAGATGCCCTGACTGCAGAACAAGCTCCCGCAGAAATACAACAAGCCTGTGACGATATGATACAACAAGCCAACGCACAGGCTTCTTCAATTTTGGCCGAAGCCCACGAAGAGGCGGCAAACATAAGAGAGAAAGCCGCAGACAATGGTTTCAAAGAAGGCTACGATAAGGGAATGGCTCAGGCTATGAGAGAGGTCGAAGCCAAGTTAGCCGCACTGGATGCTGAAAAAGAACGAATGGCGGCAGAGTACGAAGCCGCCCTTGCATCCGTGGAACCTAAGATGGTGGAAGTCATCACAAGCGTATACGCCAAGGTTTTTTCGGAAGGATTCTATCACAACAAGGATGTTATGGTCGCTCTTATTTCAAAGGCGCTTAGGGACTCTGAAGCTGAGGACAAGGTAGTCATTCACGTATCCGCGGATGATTACGAAACTCTTGTAGCCGCCAAGGACGAGCTCTTTGCGGGAGCGGGATTTCCTGTGGAACCTGAGATAAGGCAAAGAGACAGCCTTTCCGCAGGACAGGCCAAGGTGGAAACCCCTTACGGCATTATGGACGTGTCCATTGACACGGAGCTTGGCGAACTTGAGAAAGCCCTTATTATGCTGGCACATTCATAATTATGAATATTAACATCAACTTCGACAAATATCTTGATCTCGAAAACGAGGTCTTCTATAAATCCCAGGGAAAGATTGCCAATGCGGTGGGCCTTACCCTTGAAAGTTACGGTCCCGATTCCAGGCTTGGGGACATATGCACCATTTATTCCAAGGGCGTTGCATTTGCTCTTGCCAAGGCGGAGGTCGTTGGTTTCAAGGACGGTAAGACTCTGCTTATGCCCTACGACCACGTGGAAGGTGTCAGTATCGGCTGCATAGTCGAGAACGAGAACCATCCGCTGGAAGTTATGGTTTCAGACGATCTTCTCGGTCACACTCTTAACGGTCTCGGCGTTCCGGATGACGGTTCAAACATCTACGGCACCCCTTATTCCGTGGAAGCAACCCCTCCGGATCCCATGTCACGTAAGATCATTCAGGACATATTACCTCTGGGAGTTAAGGCTGTTGACGGCCTTTTGACCATAGGCAAGGGACAGCGTGTGGGCATATTCGCAGGCTCGGGTGTAGGTAAATCCACACTCATGGGCATGTTTGCCCGTAATACCAAGGCAGATATCAACGTTATCGCACTTATCGGAGAGCGTGGCCGTGAGGTGCGTGAATTCGTGGAGCGAGACCTTGGCCCCGAAGGAATGAAGCGAAGCGTACTTGTCATCGCGACAAGCGACAGACCTGCGCTTGAACGTACCAAAGCAGCCAAGACCGCAACCGCAATAGCCGAATATTTCAGAGATCAGGGCAAGGACGTCCTTCTGATGATGGACTCCCTTACCCGTTTTTCCATGGCTCAGCGTGAGATCGGGCTTGCAAGCGGCGAGCCCCCGGTTTCCCGTGGTTATCCCCCCAGCGTATACGCCGAGATGCCCAAGCTCCTGGAGCGTGCAGGCTGCGCAGAGCAGGGCTCCATTACCGGCCTTTACACCGTCCTTGTTGACGGCGATGATTTTAACGAACCCATTACCGATACGGCCCGTTCCATACTTGACGGCCATATCGTACTTAATCGTAAGATAGCGCAAAAGAATCACTACCCCGCCATCGACGTGCTGGCAAGCATCAGCCGTTGTATGTCCCAGATCGCATCCAAGGAGCAAAAGAAAGCTTCCGGCCAGATCAAGAACTTAATGGCCACCTACAACGATGCGGAGGATCTTATCAACATCGGTGCCTACAAGGCAGGCTCCAACCCAGATATCGATGAGGCCATCAGGAAGCACAAGGAGATAGACGAGTTTCTTTTGCAGGGAACTGACGAAAAGGTCGCATTTGACGATACTCTGGCGACCATGCTTTCTATTGTTACACCGGCCACCTGACGGGGTTAATTGGAATCAGAGGATTAGTTTGTGGCAAGATTTCGTTTTCGCATGCAAAGCGTGCTTGATTTAAAACTGCGTCTTGAAGAGCAGCAAAAGAATGCCTTTGCCGCCGCCAAAAAGCGACTGGACGAGGAAACTGACAAGCTGGCGGCTCTTTATGCCCGCAAGGAAGGTTACGAGCAGCGCGGGCGTGAGCAGCGCGCCGAGGCTTTGCATATTCAGGACATCATCGACAATGAGAACGCCATAATCCGCATGAAGGAGTATATTGCGGATCAGATCGCGGTTATAGCCAAGTGCGAACAGCAGGTCGAGGCGGAGCGCGTCAAGATGGTTGAGATGATGAAGGAAAGAAAGACCTATGAGCGCTTGAGGGAGAAGGCCTTCGAGCAGTTTATCGAGGATGAGAAGCACGAAGAAGGCGTGATAAACGACGAACATAACAGTTACGTGTACGGAATAAAAGAATGATCATGGGATCCTTACGGAGAATAATATGGCAGACCAGGAACGCGACATTGAGTTAGCTAATGAGAAAAAACAGATAAAAGACGAAAAAAAGCGCTTACGTGACGAGGAAAAGAAGCAAAAGCAGGAAATAAAGAAGCGCGCAAAGGAGATCTCCAAACGTGAGAACGAGATTGCGGATGAGGAAGAGCCCGGCGGAATTTCTTCTTTTGTGGTTACCATTGTCATCGTGCTTGTGTGGATCGCGATCCTTTGCTTTCTTATCAAGCTTGATGTGGGCGGTTTCGGTTCAGAGATCCTTACGCCCTTACTTAAGGACGTGCCGGTTGTAAACCTTATTCTTCCGGGAGACAGGAATTCCGCTGAACCCGGCCAAGATGAGTCTTACGAAGGCTACAACAGCATTCAGGAAGCAGTTGAGTATATCAAGGTTCTGGAGCTTGAGCTTGAGCACGCCCAGAGCGTTAACGGAACCTATACGGATGAACTAACCAAGCTTCAGGCCGAGGTTGACAGGCTTCGCGAGTTTGAAAAGATGCAGGTTGAGTTCCAGCGCATTAAAGAGCAGTTCTACGAAGAGATCATCTACGCAGATAACGCGCCTGATCCCGAAGAATACCGTAAATACTACGAATCCATAGATCCAACCACTGCGGAAGCTCTTTACAAGCAGGTTGTACAGCGTTTGGAGGAGTCAAAAGAAATACAGGATTACGCGGCTGCGTATTCTGTCATGAAACCCAAGCAGGCAGCAGCGATATTCGAAGCAATGCCCAACGATCTTAAGCTTGCGGCAAGGATCCTTCAGGTCATGGACTCGGACACCAGAGGTAAGATCCTGGGTGCCATGGATTCAAGCGTAGCGGCTCAGCTCACCAAGATAATGGACCCGGAACGCTAACCGGCCTGCTCTGTCATTCTGAGCGAAACGAAGTGGGGATTTATCGGACTCGAAGAGTTCGATGCCCCTCCGGCGAGGATTTATCGGACTCGAAGAGTTCGATGCCCCTCCGGCGAGGATTTATCGGACTCGAAGAGTTCGATGCCCCTCCGGCGAGGAGTCGAAGGATCTTCACTATGATGTTATAAAGAAAATTGTATGTTAATACTAAAGATTTTCTATATCCGTCCGATATAGGATATGTGAGCAATTCACAGTACATTGACAACTGAAGAGAGGAGGAACCAGATGACCAGTACACCTGTGATGAGTTCAATCAATACACAGGCAGCAAACCTGTTGAACTCGGTAACAAACAACATTACCAAAGCAGGCGGTGAGGACTTCAAAAACTTCATGGATCTGGCAGCTAACGACAATCAGACTCTTGAAACCAACACGAACAAGCCCGTGAAAGTCGAAAAGAATGATTTGAGCAGACAGACAAATGACACCGAAACCGCCACAGCAAAGAGCGCAGGCAATAACGAGAAGCCCGCGGCACCCGCCAAAGAAACCAAAGAGGTTTCCGATACGGATGTAAACAAAGTCGACGATGCGATCGACGCAGTAAAAGAAGTACTCGAAGAGGAACTTAAGGTCACAGACGAGGAAATCCTGGAAGTTCTTGAAAGTCTCGGACTTAACCTGGCAGCATTGCTTGATCCGGACAAACTTCCCCAGATCATTACAGAGCTGACGGATTCACCCGATGTACTTGCAATCGCTACAGACCCTGAGCTTTACAGGGTATTGACCGATGTTAAGCAGGAGGTTACCGAAGCGGTGGCAGACATTACGGAAGCACTCGACATTCCAACAGAGGACTTTAACGAAGCCCTTAAGGAGATCGAAACTCTTCCAATGAACACGGCAGTTGAACCGGAAACTTCCGAAATCCCCGAAGAGTTCAAGGCTGAAACGGAACTTGTAAATGACACGGCAAAGACCGAAAGCCTCGCAGAAAAGATCCAGATTACCGTAACTCCCAAGGCAAAAGAAAGAGTCGGACTTACCACCGAAGAGCCCAAGGAAGAAGAACAGGAACCCGTTAAAGTTTCAGATTCAAAGCAGACCGCGGTAAGTGATCTTGCAGATTCGGAAACCGAAACCTTTAAACCTGTTGAAAACAAGAGTACATTTTCTTTTGCGGAAACCGACCGTAAAGAAGAAATCAAAGCTGATCCCGCACTTAACTTCGCAAAGGAGCTTATAGGACGGGCAGTTGAAAACTTCAAGGAGATCGCCGAAGTACAGGAAAGCTACACCAACATCGATGTGGCAGACGTCCTTAATCAGATCACCGAATCCATTAAGGTAGAAATTTCACCCGAGACTTCAGAGATCAACTTAAGACTCCACCCCGAATCACTCGGAAGTGTAACCGTTAAGGTTTCACAGAATCACGAAGGCGTCATGAGAGCCCAGTTCACCACCCAGAACGAAAGTGTGAAGGCCATAGTCGAAAGCCAGGCAATCGTCTTAAAAGAAGCCTTAGAAAGCAAGGGAGTCAAGGTCGAAGCAGTCGAAGTACTCGTACAGAGCCATGAGTTCGAAAGAAACTTAAGCGACCAGAATAAACAGAGCGGCGCAAACGAACAGCAGGGCAAAACAAGAAAGATCAGAAGGATCAATCTTACGGAAGGACCCGTTGAAACCGAAGAACCCGAAGATACACTGGTTCGGGAAATGATGGCAGCAAACGGAAGCACAATTGATTATTCCGCTTAAGCCGGAAAGGAGATTCAGTAAGTGGCAGATAATTTATCAGCAGTAGTTAAGGATGGAGAGATCCAGAGTTCCACAGCTTCACAGATTTCTTTGTCAAAGGCCAAAGAAAAAGGAAGCCCCTCGGCACTGGATAAGGATGCATTCTTACAGCTTCTCGTAGCACAGATGAAATACCAGGATCCGTTGGAGCCTACCCAGAACACCGAGTACGTTTCACAGCTCGCAACATTCTCCTCACTTGAAGAAATGCAGAACTTAAACGCAGGAATGACACTTCAGAGAGCAAGCGGACTTGTTGGTGAAACGGTACTTATCAAAGCGGTCAACTCAGCAACGGGCGGAACGGAATACGCACAGGGCATGGTTGATTACGTGGTATATGAGAACAACAAAGCATTTGTTTCCGTAAACGATTCGCTTTACTCCATCGATGATGTATATCAGGTAGTGGATCAGACATACCAGGCAGCATATGATACGGCTCAGAAGTTTATGGAAGCCCTCAACAGTCTCCCGAAGGTTGAGAATATCACCCTTGGTGACAGCGAAAACATTGAGAACTTAAGAACCGTATACAACAACATGAATTCATACGGACAGAGCTTCTTACCCGAAGGAACCAACGAACTTCTCACAAGCTACGTTAACAAGATCCACCAGTTAAAGCTCGCGGAGGAAGCGGCAAGTAAGACAGAAGAAACCGAAAATACAACGGAAAAGGTTGAAGGATAACCTTTGGATCGATGAAAGGAGTCGGAAATGGATTTGAAGACAAACAGTTTCCTTTCAATCGAGCAGATCAGAGACCAGTACTTAGAAGAACCTAAAAAGAGCACCAAGCTCCCTGAGAACGGAATATCATTTAAAGATATCCTGCAAAGCAAATCTCACGAGGACGTCAAGTTTTCCAAGCATGCATCTCAGAGATTGTTACAAAGAAACATTTCTTTATCCGACAATCAGCTTGAACGCTTAAATGACGCAACTCTGAAAGCCGAAAAGAAAGGAATCAAAGAAACACTGGTTTTGGTTGATTCACTTGCTTTCATAGTGAACGTACCAAGCAACACTGTGGTCACGGCCATGGACAGGTCGGAAGCCCAGGACAATGTATTTACCAACATAGACGGAGCAGTAATTATTTAGCCGGACCTCACGGAGGCTAAGGCTTCTGAATGACAGAAGAAGCCGCAAATGCTCCTTCTTAGTACCATTAAGGAGGAAAAGATAACTATGATGAGATCAATGTACTCTGGTGTATCAGGCCTTAAGACTCACCAGACCAAAATGGACGTTATCGGTAACAACATCGCCAACGTTAACACAGTGGCGTACAAGTCCAGTTCCATCACCTTCAGTGAATTAATGTATCAGACAACTCAGAAAGCCAGCGGCGCTAACCAGCTTACCGGTACAGGCGGTATCAATGCCCGTCAGATCGGTCTTGGTGTTAAGTCCGCAGCTATCTCTACCGCTATCCAGAATCAGGGTGCTACCCAGACCACCGGTAACCCCTTCGATATCTGCATCAACGGTGAGTCCTTCTTTATCGTAAGCGACGGTCAGCAGAACATGTTCACCAGAGCGGGCGCATTCAACGTAGATGCGGTCGGTAACCTGGTTATGTCTTCAAACGGTTACAACGTAATGGGCTGGCAGGCAGACGATGAGACTCAGACCATAAAGAAGGATACTGTTTCCGCTCTTCGTATCATGAGCCCCGACAAGATGACTTATCCCCCTGAGGCAACAACCGCAGGTTATGTAAGCGGTATCGTTGATAAGAGAGATCCTAACATCTCTGCAGAAAGCGGTAAGGTCATCAGCCTTAACTTCTATGATAACCTTGGTTATCAGTACACTGCCAAGTTCGGTATCCATTCAACTTTGAATGAAGGAACCTTCTACGTAACACTTGATGATGTGTTCTACACCGATGAAAATAACAAGACCAGATCCATCGTTCAGGATTATCCTCAGGAAAGACTGGTTGAAAAAGGCGGCACAGATGTTACTACCGTATCTTTGAGTGACCTTGTAAAGATCGGATCCGGCGAAGGCGAACATCTTAACACAGGTAAATCCAAGGCGTTAAAGGGCGAAGTGACCAGCGCTGCAGTAAGCGGAGACTCATCTAATGGTAAGAGTGCCATCTTTGCGTATAAGTATAAGGAATTAAATACCACTACCAACAAAGATGAAGACAAGGTAACTTATTACGAATTTACGAAAGACGCAGTTTCCAAGCCTACCGCTACTTCAGGTGCTCCTTCTGCGAACGCTACCGAGATCGGTGATGAGAAGACATGTGTACTGAAGCGTACTGTTAACACAAGTACAGGCAATTATGATGACTGGGGCGATGATGTAAAAGAGGCATTAAAGAATCTTTACGGTCTTACGGATACTGAAATTGAAAACATGTATGCCGTCGAGATCAACCTTACAAAGGGCGACCTCACTGTAACAGAAGAAAACGTTGTCGGTGCAGCAGTCCTTAAGTTTGATGTTGATACAGGTAAGTTCCTGTCAGTCAATGACCACTCCGGTACATCCGCAGACGGTACCATTACACTTGATTTCGCTGCAGAGTATCCTATCGATGATGTTAGACCCGATGGAACCAATCCTGCACAGCTTGAGAAATTCAGCGATATTTCAATTGACTGGTCCGCAACCAATATGTTCAACAATAACGGTACTTCCACCGTCAGTGCCAACAACGGTACCAAGGATGGTCTTAACACCGGACGTAAGCTTGGTAAGATGAGCGGCGTTACCGTTCAGACAAATGGTGAGATCTATGCTTCATACGATAACGGTATGACCAGACTTCTCGGTCAGATCGCAGTTGCTGAATTCTCCAACGCTGCAGGTCTTGAGAAGGCAGGCGAGAACCTTTACAAAGCATCCCTTAACTCCGGTGCTTTCGACGGAATCGGCGTTGATATCTCTGCATCCGGCGGATACATGAACACAGGCGTACTTGAAATGTCAAACGTTGACCTTTCTTCAGAGTTTACCGAGATGATAACCACACAGCGTGGTTTCCAGGCTAACTCACGTATCATTACCGTATCCGATACCATGCTTGAGGAACTTGTAAACCTCAAGAGATAACATTAATTCAATAATGTGATATAATTAAGGGGACCCTTCACAGGGTTCCCTAATTTATTTTTAATCGAAGGGGTATAGTATGATTAACATAACTAAGTTGAATGATGTTGTCCTGACCATCAATCCCGACTTCATTGAAGTCATCGAGGAGACCCCAGATACGGTGATCACGATGTCCACGGGACGCAAAATTATTGTAAAAGAAAGTAGACAAGAGATTATAAACTTGGTAAAATCGTATCGTAGGGATATATCGTCCGAAGCTTAGGCTGAGGGCGATGTAGGCCATCTCCAAATCAGCGCAGCTGATTTTTCCAATGGATGGCTTTCCCCAATTTGGTAGGGATGTCATACAGGTAGCAGGCCTTTTTATTTTTCAGTCCGCATCAAACGGACTTTTTTGGCTTGTTATCATTAGAATAGGAGCAGGGTTCTATGGATATTGCGACCATCATAGGTATGGGCCTGTGCGCGTTACTGGTTCTTTTCGGTATCGTAAACGGTGATAACGGAATAGACTTTTCGGCTTTGGGACACTTCGGTGACCTTCCCTCCGTTTTCATTACCATCGGAGGAACATTCAGCTGTATGCTCATGTCCTGTTCTTTGCCTGAATATGTCAACAACCTTAAATCCTACGCTCTTGTATTCAACGTTCCCAAACTCAACACCCAGGAAATGATCCAGAAGATCATTGACCTCAGTAACGTAGCCCGTAAGGAAGGTCTTCTTTCTTTGGAAGAGGCTGCGGGAGATCTTGATGATCAGTTCTTAAAGAAAGGCATCCTGCTTATCGTCGACGGTACCGACCCGGAACTTGTCCGCGGTATCATGGAGACAGAGCTTGCCAGTATAGAAGCCCGTCACAACAAGGTTATCTCCTTCTGGGAACAGATGGCGGCCATGGGTCCTGCCTGGGGTATGATCGGTACCCTTATCGGTCTGGTTAACATGCTTTACAATATGGAAGATTCTTCCAAGATCGGACCTGCTATGGCGGTTGCGTTGCTCACCACCATGTACGGTTCCATGATAGCTAACTGGGTCTGCCTTCCCGCTACCTTCAAAATGAAAAAGAACAACGCCTCCGAGACCATGGTCAAGGAGATCATGATAGAGGGTCTTCTGTCTATTCAGGCAGGTGAGAACCCCCGAGTAATCGAAGAAAAACTGAAATCCTTCCTGTCACCTGCAGACCGTGCGGCCGCAGGCCCATCCGAGGGAGGAGCAGCAGAGGAATAATTCTTTATGGCCAGAAAGAAAGCCGAACCGGACGGCGGTCCCGGTTCACCCTGGCTTAACACCTTTGCGGATCTGATGAATCTGCTCTTGTGCTTTTTCGTGCTTCTTTTTGCCTCATCTTCCGTAGATCAGGGCAAGTTCAACGAAATAGCCGCATCATTCCAGAACACATTCAGTATATTTTCCGCAGGATCCACAGCCATCGGCGACGGTGTGCTCATCAGTAACGGTGTTAGCCAGTTAAACGAATTGGACAAATACATAAATTCCATGGGTAAGCTTGCGGAGAACGACGAGCCTGCCAACGACGCCGAAGAAGAAATGAAAGAGAAAATCGAGGACGTCGAGGCGATGAAGCTTTCAGAGAGCGAAAAGCTTGCCGAGGCTATTTCGGAAGCTCTCTCAGAAAACGAGATCGCGGATCAGGTGGAAGTGGACTTTAATGCCCAGTACGTGCGCCTTACTTTGAAAGGTGCAATCCTGTTTAAACCGGGTTCTGACGTGCTTTTGGATTCTGTTAAGCCTACGTTACGGAAAGTTGGTATGATATTGGAGAGATATTCCACGGGTGAGATCGAGATCGAAGGTCACACCGACAACGTTCCGCAGAATAATGCCCAGTTTAGGAGCAACGATGAGCTTTCGAGCGCAAGAGCTCTTTCCGTATTTTATTTTCTTTTGGATAATACGGCGCTTGATCCTGCGGGATTAAAGCATACGGGACGCGGCGAGTACCTGCCTATAGCAGACAACTCAACGGCGGAGGGTCGTAACCGGAACCGTCGTGTAGAGATTAAAATCTACAATTCGCTGAGTTCCACACTTGAATAAAGAATGCTACGTAAGGGTTTGGAGTATGAAAAAGAATCTTATATCGATTTTGATATTGGCATTATTGGTGGTCAACCTCGTGTTGACTGCCATTATGATGTTTTCAGTTACATCTACGGCCAAGAAGACGGGAGCGCTTGTTGCCAACATTGCAACCGTACTTAATATTGAACTGGAAGGCGACAAGAAGGAAGAAGAAGTTGCCAGCATATCCGTAGCAGATACGGTGACACTTGACCTTGAAAAACTTACACTTCCTCTTAAGAAGGCTAGCATAGTCAATGCCGACGGTACCTTGGGAGTTGAAAAGGACACCCACGTATGTATCGTAGAAGTTACATTCCTTATCAACACCAAAGCAGAGTCTTACGAAGCTTACAAAGACACCATTTCCACTTATTCAAGCATGCTCCAGGGCGTGGTAACCGAAGTTATTGGAAGTCATACCCTTGACGAAATACAGAGCTCACCCGAGGCAATCAAAGAAGAGATCCTTTCCAAGATCGTCTCCGATTACCAACTCGACTTTATCTACAGAGTTGTATTCAAGAGCATTATGTATTCATAAACCGGTTTCATCCGGGTTCAAGGAGGTGAGACTTCGTGGGTGACGTACTATCCCAAAATGAGATAGACAGTTTGCTTGCCGCCCTCAGTACAGGTGAACTTGATGTAGATGAAATGCAGGAGAAGGGCGAGAAGCAGGTCAAGAACTATGACTTCAAACGTCCGGCGAAGTTCTCCAAAGAGCATTTACGTACACTTGAGATAATACACGAGCATTACGGAAGACTGTTGGCAACCAACCTTCCCGTATATCTGCGTAAGAATATCCAGGTAAGTGTGGCGAGCTCCGAAACGGTTACTTTTTCCGAGTTTACCAATGCACTAAGTAACCCTGTAATACTCGGTATAATAAATTTCCAACCATTAGGTGGTAATATAATACTTGATCTGGCTGCGAACCTCGGTTTTGCCATGATAGACCGAATGCTGGGCGGCAAGGGACTTCCCCTTGAGAAGAACAGAGACTTCTCCGAGATCGAGATGACCATCATAGAAAAGCTCATGATCATCGCAATACAGCTGATGCGTGAGCCATGGCGCAACGTGCTGGAGATATCTCCCATGCTTGAACGTATAGAGACCAATCCCCAGTTCGCTCAGATCATAGCGCCCAACGAAATGATCGCCATTGTAACGCTTAATATGAAGATCGGCGACGTCGAAGGCTTTATGAATGTCTGCCTCCCCTACTTTACGTTGGAGAGTGTAATGGACAAGCTGAATACCAAGTACTGGTTCTCCACCATGAAGGATATAGGTAACGAGGACTACGAGGTATATATTGAGTCTTTGATAAGACACGTAGATATTCCGGTAAGAGTTGTTATGGGGTACAGCTCCATCTCGGTAAGCGATTTCATTGGACTTACCATAGGAGACATTATACGACTCGATTCCAACGTAGATACCGAACTGGATGTGTTTGTGGGCAACATCAAGAAATTTACCGCAGTGCCGGGTACCGATAAGGATAAAGACGCGGCCCGCATTACTAAGATAATTAAGGAGGAAGAGTCATAATGGATGGAGGAACTTTATCTCAGGACGAAATTAATGCGCTCCTGAGCGGTATGGATCCCAATGAACTCTCCGCCGCACCACCCGAACCGGAAGAGAAGGGTGACACCTTTGTACGTAATGCCCAGGCACAGGACGGACTTTCGATGACAGACGTCGAGAAAGACGCTGTCGGCGAGGTAGCCAACATAAGCATGGGCTCAAGTGCTACCACGCTCTACTCTCTGGTCAATCGTAAGGTTAACATCACAACCCCCGTTGTAGATGTGGCTACGTGGGACAGCGTACTTAAGGATTATGAAAGACCCTGTGTATTTATACAGATTCATTACACGGCAGGTCTTGACGGAACCAACATCCTTGTACTGAGAGAACATGACGTTAAGATCATCACCGACCTTATGATGGGCGGTGACGGTACCAATACAGATGGAGAACTTGGAGAACTGCACTTGAGTGCCATCTCCGAGGCCATGAACCAGATGATGGGTGCAGCGGCAACATCGCTTTCCACCATGCTTGGTATCATGATCGATATCAGCCCCCCGGATGCAAGTTTTATCGATCTGGCTGATTTCAAGTCAGGTGCTGATATTGCTCCATTCCTTGGCGGCGAATTCGTAAAGATTTCTTTTGCAATGCAGATTGGCGATCTGGTGGATTCAACCATCATGCAGCTCTATCCCATAGAGTTCGCAAAGAAACTGGTTGAAACCTTCATGGAACAGACTAATCCCAAGTCTGAACCTGAACCCGCACCGGCGCCTGCTCCTGCACCTGCTCCCGCTCCTGCAGCACCGGATCCTTCCATGCAGCAGCCTCAGATGGGGATGGGTATGGGAATGCCCCAGATGGGTATGGATATGACCCAGGGAATGCCTCAGATGGGTATGCCCCAGATGGGAATGGGCATGGGAATGCCTCAGATGGGGATGGCAATGCCTACCATGAACATGCCGCAGATGAACGTACAGCCGGCACAGTTCCAGACATTCTCAGCCGAATATTTAGCACAACAAGCCCATGAAAATATAGGTTTAATTATGGACGTGCCCCTAAGTGTTACAGTAGAGTTAGGGCGCACGAGCAAATCAATATCAGAGATACTTGATTTTGCTCCCGGTACCATTATCGAACTTGACAAGATAGCCGGTGAACCGATCGATGTTTTAGTCAACGGCAAGCTTGTGGCCAAGGGCGAGGTTGTGGTAATTGAAGAAAGTTTCGCCGTTCGTGTGACGGAAATCATTAAGTAACAAATAATGCTAATAGGAGTGTAAATTATGGCGAAGAATATTTTAGTTTGTGACGATGCAGCTTTCATGCGTATGATGATCAAGGATATCCTTACAAAGAACGGATACGTTGTCGTAGGCGAAGCTGAGAACGGTGCCAAGGCCGTTGAGAAATACAACGAGACCAAGCCCGATATTGTACTCATGGACATCACCATGCCCGAGATGGACGGTATTCAGGCGCTTAAGAAGATTAAAGAGGGTGATCCCGGTGCTATGGTTATCATGTGCTCGGCAATGGGTCAGCAGGCCATGGTTATCGAGTCCATCCAGTCCGGTGCGAAGGATTTCATAGTTAAACCTTTCCAGGCTGACCGTGTTCTGGAAGCGGTTAAGAAAGTAGTGGGCTAATTGCCCGCATGCTTAACCTCCACAGCTGCCACCATCGGGCAGTTTGTAACTGTTGTTCTCATTTTCGTTTTCGTCCTGGTGCTTACCGCAGGCGTTACCAGATGGATCGCCAATTATCAGCGGGACAAGCTTCCGGGAGGAAACATAACGATAATTGAGACCAAGAGGATAGCGCAGAACAAAATTGTGGAGATACTGCGCATTGGGGACAGGTATTTTGCCGTTGCACTGGGCAAGGATGAGGTCACTCTGATATCGGAGTTGTCACCGGATTCCATCAAATTCCCGGAGACCGGTGAGAAATCAATTTCCTTTAAGGAAATACTCGGCAAAATGAAAGACATGGGATAGGAAATGAACAAGGTTTTAAGATCAGTATGCCTGCTTTTAACGGTAGGCATATTGTTTATCGTGATGAAAGTTCCGGCTTATGCAGGTGAAATGACCACCGGAACCGATTCGCATCTGGCGGGTGAAACGGAACAACGTACTTACATCAATGATTCCGGTACCGCCGGCAACCCGTCGGAGCTTAATGAATTAAATATTTCCAACGAATTAACGGTTACCTACAATAACGGTAACGGAGAGCTTTCGGGGTCATTAAGGATTCTTTTGACCCTTACCCTGATAGCACTTGCTCCGTTACTTCTTATTATGCTTACCTCTTTCACGAGGATAATCATAGTTCTTCACTTCACCAGGTCTGCGTTGAACACCACAACAGCGCCTCCCAACAACGTACTGATCGCTCTTGCACTGATCCTTACGTTCTTTATCATGAACAAAACTCTCACAACCGCATATAACGAATCCATAGTTCCGTTAGATAAGGGCGAAGTCACACAGCAGGAAGCTCTTGAGCGGGGCCTTAAGCCCTTCAGGGAGTTTATGTACGGACAGACCCAGATCAAGGATGTGGAGATGTTCATGGAGATCGCCGGTGAAGAATGGGACGGGGAAAGCCTTGAGGACATCCCCAATTACATACTTATCCCTTCTTTTGCCGTAAGCGAATTAAGATCTGCGTTTATTATCGGATTTATTATCTATATTCCGTTTATCGTTATAGACATGATAGTGGCGTCCATCCTTATGAGTATGGGTATGATGATGCTGCCGCCCACTACCATTTCCATGCCCTTTAAGATCCTTCTGTTCGTGCTTGCGGACGGTTGGAATCTCATAATAATGGGGCTTGTAAGATCGTTTTAATAAATTTGCGGAAGGAGTAAGAGATGACAATAGAAGATGTCGTTGCAATGGCCTCCAGGGCCCTCTATATGATCATTAAGCTTTCGGCACCGATCCTGCTGATTTCGCTGGTCATCGGTCTTGTGATCTCAATCTTCCAGACCGTAACGTCCATACAGGAGCAGACACTTACTTTCGTGCCCAAGATCATTTCTGTATTCGCAGGGCTTATGCTCCTTGGATACTGGATGATGAACTCATTAAAGGGCTATATCGTGGAACTTTGGTCCGATTTTGGTCAGTACATAAGGTAAGGTGGTACCATGGTGGATCTTTCCTTTAAAATGGCGGATCTTGAGTTCTTTTTGCTGGTTCTCGTGCGGGTTACGGTTTTTGTTTATGCGGCACCCTTTTTCGGAATGTCCAACGTTCCTCATCGGGTCAAGATCGGCATAGGAGTCATGCTTTCCCTCATAGTCTATTATGCCGTGGCACCGGCGAGAGAGCTTGACTATGTCTCCGTATTTACTTTTTCCGTACTGGTGCTGAAAGAAGCCTTTACAGGAGTTCTGATAGGGCTTGGAGCATCCCTTTGCATGTCCATCGTGAACTTTGCGGGACATCTGGTGGATATGGAAACGGGTCTTTCCATGGTTACGCTATTTGACAGTGTATCCAGAGATTCAGTTACAATATCGGGTGTTTTTTATCAATATGTGATCCTTTTAATGCTTGTTTTAAGCGGATTGCACCGGTTTATTATCGGAGCACTGATCTCGTCCTTTAACCTTATCCCGGTTGCGGGGGCGGTATTTGATTCAGAGAAGCTCCTTTCAAGCATAGCTGTATTTCTGGGGGATTATATTACCATCGGATTCAGGATATCCCTTCCGGTATTTGCGGCATTAACGCTGTTAAATGCAATACTTGGTATCCTTGCCAAGGTTTCGCCGCAGTTAAACATGTTTGCGGTAGGTATCCAGCTTAAGATCCTGGCGGGACTTGGAATATTGTTTCTGACAGTGGCACTTCTTCCCAAGGCAAGCACCATGATCCTTACGGAAATGAACAAGACGATCCAATCATTCATTGGAGCAATGACGTGATATTAGAGTATAATCTTCAGTTTTTCGCTGAGGGGCAGGGCGGAGAGAAAACCGAGCCCGCCACCGAGAAAAAGAAACAGGACGCCCGTAAAGAGGGTCAGGTTGCCAAGAGTAAGGAGATTGAGAACGCATTCAGTCTTTTGGCTCTTTTCCTGATCATGCGCTTTTGGGTTGGGACTCTCGGCGGAAACCTGCAGAACATGTTCAGGCTTGTATATGATGACATTCCCACATATATCAAGAACTTTAACGGATACGTCAATTCAAGGGATATAATCAATCTTTATATACAGATACTGATTGAAATAATCATACTGATGGCGCCAGTACTTATCATTGCGGTTATTGTTTCTTTTACCTGCGATGTGGCACAGGTGGGATGGAAGCCTACGGGCAAGCCCCTACAGCCCAAGTTTAATAAATTAAATCCCATCAGCGGGTTTAAAAAGATCTTTTCAAAGAATTCTGTTGTGGAACTGATCAAATCCATAATGAAGATCGCTCTGGTGCTGATAATAGCCTGGAACTATCTTAAAAAGAATTCAAACGGGCTGTTTCTTTTGTATGACATGAACCTTAACGCGGGTATAGCTGCGGCGGGAAATCTGGTCATCGATCTCGGGATCAGGATCGCGGCGGCATATCTTGTGATCGCAATTGCGGATTATGCATATCAGCGTTGGAAACACATGGACGACCTGAAGATGACCAAGCAGGAAGTCAAGGACGAATACAAGCAGGCTGAAGGAGATCCTCAGATCAAAGGAAAGATCAGACAGAAGATGCGTGAGGTATCTCAGCGCCGAATGATGCAGAACGTTCCCAAGGCGGACGTGGTCATCACAAACCCGACCCATTACGCTGTGGCCATCATGTACGATGCCGATAACTACGCGGCTCCCATGGTTATAGCAAAGGGTGCCGATTATCTGGCTGCCAGAATCAAAGAGGAAGCTAGAGCCAATGACATAGAGATAGTTGAAAACAAGCCCCTGGCACGAATGCTGTACGCCAACGTGGAAGTGGGAGAACTGATCCCGCCGGAACTCTACCAGGCTGTGGCTGAGGTTCTTGCATTCGTATACAAACTTAAAGGTAAGGTTTCATAACCCGTAGGGAATTTACAGAAAGGAGGAGCACATGGGCAAACTGAAAGTAGCCGACTTTGGCGTTGCGATCTACATACTTGCTGCGTTTATCATGCTCATCGTGCCCATTCCGTCATGGCTTCTGGACATGCTCCTTGCGGTTAACATTTCCATCGCATTCCTTATCATGTTTGTCTGCATGTTTGCCAAGGAAGTTCTGGAAATGTCCAATTTCCCCACTATCCTTCTTTTTACCACCGTATTCAGGATATCCCTTAACGTTTCATCAACAAGACTTATCCTTACCACCGGTAATCCGGGTAACGTCGTAAGGATCTTCGGAAGTTTCGTTGGTTCCGGTAACCTGGTGGTAGGTGTCATCGTATTCATTATTCTGGTCCTTATACAGTTTATCGTAATCAACAAAGGTTCCGAGCGTGTAGCTGAAGTTACCGCGCGTTTCACCTTGGACGCAATGCCCGGTAAGCAGATGGCTATAGACGCGGACTTAAACACCGGTGCCATTAACGACGAGCAGGCCAAAGAACGACGTGAGAAGATCCAGAAAGAAGCAGCTTTCTTCGGTTCCATGGACGGTGCTGTTAAGTACGTTAAGGGAGATGCCATCTCCGGTCTTATCATCACTGTTATCAACGTTGTCGGCGGTATCGTCATGGGTATGCAGCGAGGCGAGGAAATAAACGCAGCGTTACAGACCTACACCATCCTCACCATCGGTGACGGACTTGTTTCCCAGATACCTTCGCTTCTTATCTCTCTTTCAACCGGTATTCTGGTTACCAAGGAGTCCGGAAGCGCAGACTTCGGAAATGTGCTTATCGGACAGCTTTTCGGTATTCCGAAGGCTCTTTACATGGTTGGTGCCATCATTGCTTTCCTTGGTATCGCAACACCTCTTAACCCCGTTATCTTCGTGGTACTCGGTGCCGCGTTTATTCTTGCGGGACGCATGATGCAGACTTCCATCGAAACAGGAAACATCGAGCAGGAAACGGAGACGGAAGAACAGGAAGCCCAGGAAATCAGGCAGCCGGAGAATGTTACTTCACTCTTACAGGTTGACCCCATCGAGCTTGAGTTTGGTTACGGAATCATTCCTCTTGCCAATGTCAGCCAGGGTGGTGACCTTCTGGACCGAGTTGTCATGATCAGACGACAGATCGCGTTGGAGCTTGGTACCGTGGTACCGATCATACGTTTGCGAGACAATATACAGTTGAATCCGAACCAATATATCATTAAAATAAAAGGTATACAGGTATCGGAAGGCGAGATTCTTTTTGATCACTATATGGCCATGAATCCCGGGTACGTTGAGGAGGAGATTACGGGTATTCCCACATTTGAACCTTCTTTTCACCTTCCTGCCACATGGATCACGGAAGGTCAGCGCGAAAGGGCGGAGAGCCTTGGCTATACAGTCGTGGATCCTCCCAGTATCATCGCAACTCACCTTACGGAAGTTATCAGACAGCATATTGCTGAGCTCCTTACCCGTCAGGACGTACAGGGACTTGTCAACAACCTAAAGGAATCCAATCCTTCCGTTGTAGAGGAACTTTATCCCAAGCTATTGTCCTTAGGCGAGATACAGAAGATCCTTCAGAACCTGCTAAAAGAAGGCATTTCCATCAGAGACCTTCTTACCATATTCGAGACACTTGCGGATTACGCTCCCACCACAAGGGATACGGATATCCTTACGGAATATGTGCGTCAGGCACTTAAGCGCTCTGTATCCAGCAAGTTCTTCCCTCAGAATGAGACTACCAGCGTGGTAACGCTTGATCCCAAGATCGAGCAGGAGATCATGGCAAGCGTCAAGCAGACGGAGCAGGGTGCGTATCTTACCCTTGATCCCGACCGGAGCAAAGCGATCCTTGATGCAACCGGTAATGAACTTAAGAAACTCGAGAATCTGGGCAAGGCTCAGATCATCGTTACTTCTCCGATTGTGCGTATGTACTTTAAGCGCCTTACGGAGGAATATTTCAAAGATCTTGTGGTGGTTTCGTATAACGAGATCGAATCGAACGTCGAACTTCAGTCTGTAGGAATGGTGACAGCTTAAATGATTATCAAGAAATTTCAGGGTAAAACCGAAGATGAGGCCGTTGCCGCAGCCAAGAAGGAACTTGGTCAGGGTATCGTGGTAATGAACGTGCGGGCAGTTAAGCGCCGCGGGTTCTTATCTGTTTTTCGCCCCAATATAACCGAGGTTACGGTGGCATTGGAGGAGGAAGCGGAGCGTAAGGACAAGGATAAGGCAAAAGAAGCCGTTTCTCCCGATGCAAGGAGCATTACCGAGGCCCTTGGCAAGATCGCGCCCATAGTTGAGAAAGCAGAGCGTGAGAAAGAACTCTCGGAAACCGCAGGCAATCAGTCCGTTTCCGAGTCCGCATCTGTTTCAAAGAGCGACAAGATCGAAAAGAAACTGGACAGCCTCCAGACCCTCATCGAGCAGAATATCAAGCCTGCCGAGGAAACCGAGTCCGATGATCACGACAAGGATAAAGAATCCGAATCCGACAAGGGCGAGGAGCTTGAGACCTTCTTTAAACTCCTTAAGGAAACTCTTATCGACAATGAGGTCAACCCCGATTACGCATCCCAGATAGTGGACGAAACAAGAGAGATCAGCAAGGCGGGAACCCCCATCGATGTGGCTCTTGCATCCATTTATCAGAAGATGATCCTTAAGTTTGGCAAGGCAAGTGTAATAGAGCCTTCCGAGCATGGCCCCAAGGTGGTTTTCTTTGTGGGCCCCACAGGTGTAGGAAAGACTACCACCATAGCTAAGATTGCTTCCAAGTTCAGCGTTGAGAAGCACAAAAAGGTTGCACTGCTTACGGCCGATACCTACAGAATAGCCGCTGCAGAGCAGTTAAGAACCTATGCAAACATTCTTGAAGTTCCCTTCAGGATCATATATACCATCGAGGAAATGGAGTCCGCACTTAAGGATTTCATGAGCTTCGATTACGTTTTTGTTGATACCGCGGGTCATTCTCATCAGAACCGCGAGCAGAAGAACGTTATGGGCAATTTCGTTCATTCCGTGGACGGCACCGCGGAAAAAGAAGTATTTCTTGTGGTAAGTGCCACCACCAAGTACCGTGATCTTAAGGGCATAGCCGATGCCTATTCGGAGATCACGCAGTACAAGCTTATTTTCACCAAGCTTGACGAGACCACGGCTCTTGGTAATCTTTTGAATTTAAAGCTCTATACGGGAGCTGATCTTTCATATATTACCTGCGGGCAGAATGTCCCTGACGACATTGAGGACTTTAACGCCCAGAGAACGGTTAAAAATCTGTTAGGGGGTAAGCGATGATGGATCAGGCAGAACAGTTAAGAAACATTATCAAAGCAAACAATGCGGCCCCCAGACCCGTAGCCAGGGTCATTACGGTAACCAGCGGTAAGGGCGGCGTAGGTAAGTCAAACACTTCCATCAATCTTGCCATTCAGTTTCGCAAGATGGGACAGAGAGTCATTATCCTGGATGCGGACTTCGGCCTTGCAAATATCGAAGTCATGTTCGGCGCGGTTCCCAAGCACAATCTTGCTGACCTTATCTATCAGGGTGTAAGCATCAAGGATATCATCACCTGGGGTCCTATGGACGTAGGGTTTATTTCCGGCGGTTCCGGTATTGCCAGCATGTCCAATTTAAACAGAGAACACCTTACATATATTATTCAGAACCTGGCACAGCTTGATGCCATCACCGACATCATAATCGTTGATACCGGTGCAGGTATTTCAGATGCAGTACTTGAGTTTCTGGTTGCAAGCGGCGAGATCCTGGTGGTTACAACACCCGAGCCCACATCCATTACGGATTCTTATTCACTGATCAAGGCATTGGCACGGCACAGCAGATTTTCGCCCGACAATTCCCAGATAAAAATTCTTGCCAACAAAGTTGAGAATGCGGCAGAGGGACAGGCTCTTTATACCAAGTTAAACGCAGTTGTTGCAAGATATCTTAAGCTTCCCGTAAGCTACCTTGGTTCTATACCCGAGGACAGCCAGTTATCAAAGGCGGTGCGTCAGCAGACTCCCGTTTCCATACAGAGTCCCAACGCCAAGTCATCCCTTGCCTACGAGGGTATAGCCCACGCGCTTATGAATACGGAACAAACCATGAAAGTAAAGAAAAGGGGTATGGCCGCTTTCTTTTCCCATATTGTGGTCGGAAAGAAAGCCAAAGATGCTTCCAATATTTAAATCGGAGGAATAGATATGCTCACGAAACTTGCTGAAGCCGGAGACAAGATCGATCTGCAGTCAGTGGATCACCTGTTCAAAAACGAGAAGGGCAAAAAGTACAATTCAAGGATCTACGACATTCTTTCGGACGACAGACTGGAAGTCGTAATGCCCATGGAGAAATCCAAGCTGATTCTTTTACCGGTGGACGGTGAATACGATCTGTGTCTGTATACCAATCAGGGAATCTACCAGTGTTACGCCCGCATATATGACAGATACAAGAGCAATAACGTTTATGTCCTTGCCATGGAGCTTACAAGCAATCTTCGCAGACATCAGCGAAGAGAATACTATCGATTCGGCTGCATGCTTGAGCTTAAGGTAAGAGAGCTTAAGACTGAGGAGGCGCAGGCAGCGGAAGAAGGAAAGAATCTGATAATCCCGGGTCTTCCTTTAAGACGTGCAATAGCCAGCGACCTTTCCGGCGGCGGTATGAGATTTGTGACCAACGAAAGGTA
>JAILHY010000197.1 GCA_024695575.1 Lachnospiraceae bacterium | reverse complement strand
TTTACAAGATTGATGTCAATTTGCTGTCAATTCGTTTTCTCGACGCTTGGAACCCGCATAAACACTGGGTTTCAGTCCTTAACACTTTTCATAGTCGGGAACAATAACACGTCCCTTATGGCGGGGCTGTTGGTGAGGATCATGGCCAGACGGTCAAGTCCATAGCCGATTCCTCCGGTAGGAGCCATACCGATCTCCAGTGCATTAAGGAAGTCCTCGTCGGTGTGGTTCGCTTCCTCGTCGCCTGCTGCGGCAAGGGCATCCTGAGCTTTGAAACGTTCTCTCTGATCGATGGGATCGTTAAGCTCGGAATAAGCGTTACACATCTCCCAGCCGTTAACGAAGAGCTCGAATCTCTCTACGTAGTCGGGCTTGTCGGGTTTACGCTTGGTAAGAGGGCTTATCTCAACAGGATGATCCATTACGAAGGTAGGCTGTAAAAGCTTGTCCTCGCAGAACTCTTCGAAGAAGAGATTCAGGATGTCACCCTTCTTGTGGTGAGCCTCGAATTCAACATGCTTTTCTTTTGCAATGGCCTTAGCTTCGTCATCGGAATTTATGGTATCGAAGTCAACGCCAGCGTACTGCTTAACTGCATCTATCATGGTGATACGTGCGAAAGGCTTGCCAAAATCAAGCTCAACATCGCCGTACATAAACTTGGTGGTCCCAAGAACTTCCTGTGCAACCGTACGGAACATTTCTTCGGTAAGATCCATCATACCGTGATAATCCGTAAACGCCTGATAGAGCTCCATCAGAGTGAACTCCGGATTGTGGCGGGTATCAAGACCCTCATTACGGAATACGCGGCCGATCTCGTATACTCGCTCAAGACCGCCTACGATAAGTCTCTTTAAATAAAGCTCCAAAGAAATTCGAAGTCTTAAATCCTCATCCAGTGCATTGAAATGGGTCTCGAAAGGTCTTGCTGCCGCACCGCCCGCATTGCTTACGAGCATGGGAGTCTCAACTTCCATAAAGCCCTTGTTGTCAAGGAAACGACGGATAGCACTGATCATCTTGGAACGCTTAACGAATGTATCCTTGGACTCAGCATTCATGATAAGGTCAACGTAACGCTGACGATATCTGGTGTCTGTATCCGTGAGTCCGTGGAACTTCTCGGGAAGGATCTGCAGGCTCTTTGAAAGTAATGTCAAAGAATCCGCATGGATCGAAATCTCTCCGGTCTTGGTACGGAAAACAAAACCCGTAATACCGTAGATATCACCGATGTCGGATTTCTTGAAGTCTGCGTAAGGTTCCTCGCCGATCACATCACGTGCGACATAAACCTGGATATTGCCCTTTAAGTCCTGAATGTTGCAAAAAGAAGCCTTACCCATAACGCGCTTGAACATCATACGTCCGGCTATGGAAACATTGATAGGCTGCGCATCCATAATAGCTCGGCGCTCGTTATAGTCGTTGTTTACTGCTTCTCTTGCAGCTGCCTCATCCATACCATCGGTATTAACCGCAGGTCTTCCGGCAAGAAGCTTTGCTTCATGCTCCTCATAAAGAGACTTGCAGTCATCGGTATGATGAGTCTGGTCGTATTTGGTTATTTTAAAAGGATCACGACCTGCCTCCTGAAGAGCCGCGAGTTTCTCGCGGCGGATCTTAAGAAGCTGACCGAGGTCCTGCTGTGTTTCCTGTGTATTTTCGTTACCCATACTTACTCCATTAGTTAGAACGTTCAATTCCTAAAACTTTGTACTTAATTACACCCATATCGGTCTCAACCTTAACGGTAGAACCCTTCTTGGCACCGATAAGAGCCTTACCTACAGGAGACTCGTTACTGATCTTTCCTGCAAGAGAATCTGCTTCACTGGAACCAACAATCTTGTACTCGATCTCTTCGTCAAACTCAACATCAAGAAGCTTAACTACGCATCCGATGTTTACCTTCTTGGAATCAACATCTTCCTCGACTACGACCTCTGCGTTCTTTAAGATCTTCTCGAGTTCCTCGATACGCGCTTCGATGTCTCTCTGCTCGTCCTTTGCAGCATCGTACTCGGCGTTCTCTGAAAGGTCGCCAAGCTCACGAGCTTCTTTTATCTTCTGGGCTACTTCCTTACGACGACGTACCTTGAGATCTTCAAGCTCGTCCTCGTATGCCTTAAGTCCTTCATAGGTAAGAATGTTTTTCTTTGCTTCCATAGTGAAACGTCCCTCTTTCTAATTAATACAAAGAATGATTTTTGTATAACTTATGCAATTGTATGATACTTAGCCCAAATAGTCAACTCTTATGAGCAACCGGGGAATAAGATCTTTCAACTCCGCCACGCTCCGCTCAAGATGACAATTACTTAGTAAAATACATGGTTTCCGATAACGAAACCTTCCTTGCTTCCCTTGCGGCGGAAGTGCGTCATTTCGCCGACATTGGAATATCCGTCCAGAACTTCCTGCGCAGCCTGATAGCAGATGGAATTTGCTCCGGTCACATAAGCCTTCTGAAGCGATCCTGACATTGCGGGTGAGAACTGTCCCGATGCAAAAATAACATCATATACACTGTTGGGATATGCCTGGGACCTTACACGGTTCATTACAACCGATCCGACAGCCAGCATACCTTCGTAGGATTCGCCCCTTGCCTCACAGTAAATAAGCGAAGCGAGAAGTCTCAATGTATCAGAATCCGCTGCTATAGCTTCGTTCTGACGTTTAAGTTTGTTCTTGGCTTCCTGCTCGGCCTTGCGGCGTGCAGCTATAGCCTCTATGGATTCCGCATGGTCGATACGGAACTCAATCCTTACATAATCGGATCTGACAAAGCCGTCCTGATCCTCATACGCAACATTCACCCAACCGTCTTCGGTCTCGGAAATCACTTCCATAATAGTATTCTGAGTGGCATATCCGAGTGCATCGGACTCGTCGTCCGCCTCAGTTCTGACAGTGATGCAGTTCATATTTACAATGGCATTGGTGATGCCCACTTCTTTGGCAAATTCAACGGCCTCTTCATCAAAAAGAAGATAGTCGCTCTTACACCAGCCTATTACGTCACCCGACTCAATGAGGGACCATTCCTCGCCATGCTCAAGCACAACGCCGCCACAGTCCTTGTAAAGCTTGCCCACAACCTTGCTGTCAAGACTCGCATCAGAACGCACGTTCAGTACGGACAATACATTGGCCATAACAAGGGTATTGGCATCAAGTTCGTCCTCGGACTCTATGGTGATACCAAGCTTGTCCAGTGACGCCTCATTATATGCGGTTGAGTTTAACACCATCGATGCACCGACACTTTCACCCCGCAGAACATCACTTACCGTGTCTGCGTATGCACTCTCGGAAAAGAACATCCCGAAAACGAGCGCAAAAAAAATGCCTGTGAGTACAATGAATCCTTTCTTTTGTAACATTTTAAAAACTATGATCTTTCGTTGCCGGCAAGTCGTTGCCTCCTTGCCTCATACATGAGTACCGCTGCCGATACGGCCGCATTGAGGGATTCAAGCTTTCCTCCCATGGGTATCCTGATAAGGACATCCGCCATGGCTGTAAGCTCATCGCTGAGCCCGTTTCCCTCATTGCCCACAAAGAAAGCCGCGGGTCCTTTGAAATCCGTCTTGAAACAGGATCTTTCACCCTTGAGATGAGCGGCATAGCAGGTTACCCCTGCGCTCTTAAGCTCACCGACAGATTTCTTCAGATCGCTCTCATAAACAAAAGGAACTCTGAAAATGGATCCCATTGTGGAGCGTACGGTCTTCGGATTGTAAATATCCACCGTTTCATTGTTCATAATGATGCCGGTTACACCTGCGCCTTCGGCGGTACGCATGATGGTTCCCAGGTTTCCGGGATCCTGTATGGTCTCAAGAACCATGTACACGGGTCCGGATTCCACGGCACTTTCCATCATATCTTTGAGGGTCCAGTGTTTTCTGGACACAACACAAAGCACCCCCTGCGGAGTAAGAGTATCCGTCATTTTACGGAACACTTCATCTTTTACCATTTCATGGGGTACTTTGTCAAGTTTTATTGATTTATAGTCGCAGCTCTCACTGACGTAAACCTCTTTGATAAGGTCCTCCGGCGCCTCCTCAAAAAGCTTGATTCCCTCGATAACAAAGGCATCCTGCTCTCTTCGCGCCTTGGCTTTGGTGATGAGCTGTACGACATTCTTAATTTTTTTGTTATCGGCGGAAGTGATCATTTCTTGTCGGTATATTCGTTGCGGGAAAGAAGTCGGCTCACTTCGAACTGGTAAGGATCGATGGTCTTGGTCATGGCAAGAGCTTCATCAATGTCCATGTCCATGAACTTTCCGTTCTGGTAGCATACGCAACGATTGGTCTTTCCTTCAAAAAGAATATCAGCCGCATAAGCGCCCATAATGGAAGCGTAATATCTGTCCTTACAGGTGGGGCTTCCGCCTCGCTGCATGTAACCAAGGATGGTAGCTCTTGTCTCGATACCCGTAGCCGCCTCGATCCTTCGCGCCATGGAAGTGGAATGGCCGATACCCTCCGCATTGATGATAAGGTGGTGTGTCTTACCAATCTTGCGGTTTGCAATGATATTATTAACGAGCACCTGCTCATTGAAATCGTATTTCTCAGGCAAAAGAATATCTTCGGCACCATTGGCAACGCCGCACCAGAGAGCAATGTATCCGGCATTGCGGCCCATTACTTCGATGATTGAGCAACGTTCGTGTGAAGATGAGGTATCTCTTACCTTATCTATAGCCTGCATGGCTGTGTTGACCGCGGTATCAAAACCGATGGTGTAATCTGTACAGCTGATGTCAAGGTCGATGGTTCCGGGAATACCGATGGTGTTGATACCATGTTTGGAAAGAGCCTGAGCTCCGCGATATGATCCGTCTCCGCCGATTACGACCAGTCCGTCGATACCGTGCTTTCTGCAGATCTTAGCGGCTTCTTCCTGAACTTCTTCTTCTTTAAATTCGGGACATCTTGCCGTTCCCAGTACAGTTCCGCCTCGCTGAATCGTGTCTGAAACGGAAATGGCGTTCATGTCCATTATCTCTTCGTTAAGAAGGCCCATGTAGCCCTTCTTGATGCCCTTGATGTTGACTCCGTTATTCAGAGATTTACGCACAACCGCGCGGATTGCCGCATTCATTCCCGGCGCGTCGCCGCCGCTTGTGAGTACTCCGATGGTTTTAACTTTTCCTGCCATATTTACCTCCGGTTCTGGAAATAAGTGATGTTTGCACAAGTCCTATGTTATCAGGTCCAAAAGCATCCTGTAATGTTTTAACCGCACTTTCTTCGGCATCCATAAAGCCCCCCGGCAAAGGAAGCATCTGCTTGACGTCTTCGAGATATACAACCACCCGGTCCTTACCGGGAACCGCCTTGATCATCTCTTCAAGCCTGCCTGCCACGCTGTCGTAAGCTGCCCTGTCTTTAAATCTGACCCAGACCTCTTTGGGGATCTCGTCGAAACTTGTAAGCCTCTCAAGGATCAGCTTTCCGTCCTTGTCTTCCTCTACGCTCGCCCGGCCTTCGATTATCACCTTGGCGTCCTGGTTAAGCTCTCTTGCATATCTGTCGTAATCATTGGGAAAAACAATGACTTCGACGGTGCCGTAAAGGTCCTCGACATTGATGAAAGCCATGGCCCTGTTGGTCTTTGTATACTTGACAGTCTTGTCAGTTATCATTCCTCCGATGGTGACTCTGGTTCCATCTATTATTTTAGCCGTATCGGCATCGGGGTCAAGCATAAAATCTGCGGCCGTAGCTGTGGTGTTCTTTTTAAGAAGGCTCCTGTAATCCTCCAGGGGATGACCGGATACGTAGATTCCAAGAACTTCCTTTTCAAAAGCAAGCTTGATTTCTTTTTCATACTCGCCCACATCGGGGAGGGTTTCCTTGAAATCATCGGCGGCATCGTCCGCCATAAAGTCCATGAGAGTCATCTGCCCCGAAACCTGCTTGCGCCCGCTTGCTATGTTATCCATTATCCGCACATAAACGCTCATGTACTGCTTGCGGGTTCCGCCAAGTGAATCGAGAGCACCTGCCTTTATGAAATTCTCCATGGCGCGCTTGTTAAAGTCGTAAGCTGCCATCCTGCTTGCAAGATCCGTAAGATTCTTGAAGGGGCCGTTAAGATTTCTCTCATGCACGAGAGCATCTATCACAGGCCGTCCCACACTCTTGATGGCTGTAAGGGCGTAGCAGATCTTGCCGTCACGAACGGTAAAAGTAGCTTCACCGTTGTTAACATCCGGCGGAAGAATGGTGATACCCATGGTTCTGCAGACGTTTATATATTCGGAAACTTTACCGGCATTTTCGATAAAGCTCGTCATCAAAGCCGCCATAAACTCGACGGGATGATATCTCTTTAAGTATGCGGTCTGATAGGAAACAACTGCATAACAAGCCGCATGTGATTTGTTGAATGCGTACTGGGCGAAGGTCATCATCTTGTCATAGATCTGCCCCGCCACGTTCTCGCTTATGCCCCGCGAAACACATCCGGGAACGTTTTCCTCCGCGTTACCGTACACGAAGTTGTTGCGCTCAACCTCCATGACGTGCGCTTTCTTTTTACTCATGGCACGACGCACCAGATCGCTCCTGCCAAGTGTATATCCGCCAAGATCACGGACGATCTGCATAACCTGCTCCTGGTACACGATACAGCCGTATGTGGCTTCAAGGATAGGTTTAAGTTCCGGAGTTAGATATGTTACCTCCCCCGGGTTCTCCTTACCCTCGATGTACTGAGGGATAAAGTCCATGGGACCGGGTCTGTACAAAGAAATTCCCGCGGTCACGTCTTCGAGGCTCTTGGGCTTAAGCTCCTTAAAGAAGCTCTTCATCCCGGCGCTTTCAAGCTGGAACACGCCTTCCGTTCGCCCGGAGCCCATGAGCCCCAGCACTTCCGGATCGGAATAATCTATGGAATCAAAATCGATCTTCCTGCCTGTTGACTGTTCTGCAAGTCTCAGGGCATCCTTGATAACCGTAAGGGTCCTAAGCCCCAGGAAATCCATCTTGAGAAGTCCCAGCTCCTCAAGGGTGGTCATTACGTACTGAGTTGTGATGGAACCGTCCGCTCCGCGCTGGAGAGGAACGAATTCGTCCGCCGCCTTGGGACAAATAAGCACACCGGCAGCGTGCATGGAAGTGTGTCTCGGAAGACCTTCCAGTCTCCTGCACATATCTATAAGGTAATGAACCTCCGGATCATTGTCGTAAAGCGCCTTGAATTCGGGGTTCATGTTCAACGCTTTGTCGAGGGTTATGTTTAACTCGGTGGGCACCATCTTAGCTATCTGGTCTGCTCTCTGATAGGGCATATCCAGCGCCCTTGCCACATCCCTTATTACTCCGCGGGCGGCAAGTGTACCGAAGGTGACGATCTGCACAACCTTTTCTTCGCCGTATTTCCGACGAACGTAGTCGATGACTTCCTGTCTCCGCTCGTAACAGAAATCCACGTCAATATCGGGCATGGATACACGTTCGGGATTAAGAAATCTTTCAAAAAGAAGGCTAAACCTGATAGGATCGATATCCGTGATCTTAAGGCAGTAGGCAACTATGCTTCCTGCGGCGGAGCCTCGACCCGGTCCTACGGGGATTCCGTTTTCTTTTGCATAATTGATAAAATCCCAGACTATAAGGAAATAGTCGGTAAAGCCCATGTTGCTGATGACCGACAGCTCGTAATCCAGGCGTTCCCTGTGAAGCTTGGCATCCTCGCCGTAACGGTCTGTAAGGCCGTCATCACAGAGTTTCTTAAGATATTCAAAGGAAGTGTAGCCTTCCGGAGTTTCGTAATGAGGAAGTTTGCGGCTTTTGTCGAACTCAACATTACAGCGGTCCGCTATCTTCTGTGTGTTCTCAACAGCCTCGAGTGCGTAGGGAAAAAGAGCTCGCATCTCCTGCTCGCTCTTAACATAGAACTGACCGCCCTCGTATTTGAGGCGGTTCTCATCTTTCATGGTCTTGCCGGTCTGCAGGCAAAGAAGGATTTCGTGAGGCTTGGCGTCCTCAGCGTAGGTGTAATGTACGTCGTTGGTTGCCACAAGGTCGATGCCAAGCTCGCGGCTTAATGTCAAAAGCCCGTTGTTAACGGTGCGCTGTTCGGGATATCCGTGATCCTGGAGTTCAAGATAATAATGGTCTTTACCAAAGCAGTTAAGATATTTCTCGGCACAGGCTCTGGCTCCCTGCATGTCCCCCTTAACAAGAAGACGTGCAAGCTCTCCCGCCAGGCAGGCTGAGCAGACAATGAGGCCTTCCTTATATTTCTCCAGCACCTCAAAGTCGATACGGGGACGATAATAAAAGCCTTCCGTGAACCCGATACTGACTATCTTGCAAAGGTTCTCGTATCCCTTGTTATTTTCCGCCAGGAGGATGAGATGGTGATACCTCTCATCCCCCACATTGGCTTCTTTGTCAAATCTTGATCCGGGTGCAACGTAGACCTCGCACCCGATAACGGGGTGTATGCCCTCTTCAACGGCAGCTTTATAGAAGTCCACACAGCCGTACATAACACCGTGATCGGTGATGGCAGCTGCGGTCATTCCAAGCTCTTTAACGCGCTTGACATATTCTTTTATCTTGTTTGAGCCGTCCAATAAACTGTACTCAGTGTGGACGTGCAGATGAGCAAAAGACATATGTACCTCATACCCCGATTAAAATAAAATTACAGGTACTTCTTAAGTATCTCTGCTTTGTCGGTCTTCTCCCAGGGTACATCGATATCTGTACGTCCGAAGTGACCGTAAGCTGCGGTCTGCTTGTATATAGGTCTGCGAAGATCGAGCATCTTGATGATTCCGGCAGGTCTTAAGTCGAAGTGCTCACGAACGATCTCTGTGATCTTCTGGTCGGAAAGCTTGCCTGTTCCGAAGGTGTCAACCTGAACGGAAGTAGGCTGTGCAACACCGATCGCGTAGGAAAGCTGGATCTCGCACTTGCTTGCAAGTCCTGCGGCAACAACGTTCTTGGCCACATATCTTGCAGCGTATGCTGCGCTTCTGTCAACCTTGGTGCAATCCTTACCTGAGAATGCTCCGCCGCCGTGACGCGCATATCCGCCGTAGGTGTCTACTATGATCTTACGTCCTGTAAGTCCCGCATCACCGTGAGGTCCGCCGATAACGAAACGTCCGGTGGGATTGATAAAGAATTTGGTATTGGCATCGATCATGTCCTTGGGAAGAACGGGATCGAACACGTATTTCTTGATGTCTGCGTGGATCTGCTCCTGGCTTACATCGGGATCATGCTGGGTTGAGCATACAACAGCCTCAAGTCTTACGGGCTTGCCGTTTTCGTCATATTCAACAGAAACCTGAGTCTTGCCGTCGGGTCTTAAGTACTTGAGTGTGCCGTCCTTACGAACCTTGGTAAGCTGCAGTGACAGCTTGTGTGCCAAAGAAATGGGATAAGGCATGAGTTCGGGAGTTTCATCCGTAGCGTAGCCGAACATCATTCCCTGATCGCCGGCACCGGTATCAAGGTCATCTTTGAGTGCGCCTTCTTTTGCCTCCAAGGCCTTGTCTACGCCCATTGCGATATCTGCGGACTGCTCATCGATAGCGACAAATACAGCGCAGGTATTGCCGTCAAAGCCGTAATCGGATTTGTCATATCCGATCTCCTTGACGGTCTCGCGAACGATTGACTGTATATCTACATATGCATTGGTTGTGATCTCACCTGTTACAAGAACAAATCCTGTACATGCCGCAGTTTCGCAGGCAACACGGCTCATGGGATCCTTGGCCATGCATGCGTCGAGTATTGCATCACTGATGGCATCGCAGACTTTGTCAGGGTGTCCTTCGGTAACGGATTCAGAAGTAAATAGTCTTTTTTCCATATTCGTCCTTTCTGCTTGGGGCACTCCGCTCCAGCATTCATAATCATATCATATCATCAATACTTTCAAATTAAAAGAATAACGCGATTCCACAAAAAATACAAGGTATCTTGCTCTTTTGAAAGAAAGAGTCTATAATGTTAATACTTAGTTTGGGAGAGTATGCAATGAAAAGGATAAGCACAACTCAACTTACACCCGGAATGGTCACCGCCGAGGATGTATGTACATATACAAATCAGCTTCTTATCCCCAAGGGAACTGTACTTGGAGATAAAACCATCACCAAGCTTGAGTTTTATTCCATCATTAATGTCCGTGTCGAGGATGAGATCGACAGGGACTATCTTGCCAGGCCTTCTTTTTACGAGGACAAGTCCTTCTCCGAGCGCGTTAAAGCAAGCCCTGAGTTCATCGAGTTCAAGACTCATTTCGACGAGGAAGTTCCCAAGTTTCAGAACATGCTGGACAAGATCGCCGTTTCCAAGAGTCCTCTCAACCTTGATGCTCTCCTTGATTTTACCCTCAGCCTTCTTTATTCTCCCAGCGGCTATCTCAGCGTGTTCGATATGCTCCACAACATGCGCCAGTATGATGACCTTACATATGTTCACAGCATCAACGTAGCTCTCATGTGCAATGTGTTTGCCCGCTGGCTCAAGATGTCGGAAGAAGAAGCCCAGCTGGCTACCTTGTGTGGTCTCCTTCACGATATAGGCAAGGTTGCGGTTCCGCAGGATATCATTCGTAAGCCCGGTAAGCTCAGCGAAAGTGAGTACACCATCGTTAAGAAACACACCTTCGAAGGTTACAACGCCCTCAAAAAGCAAAACGCTCCGGAGCATATAGCCAATGCGGCACTCATGCACCACGAGCGTGTTGACGGTTCCGGATACCCCTTCGGTATCAAGGAAGCCAAGATTGACAATTACGCCAAGATCGTATCCATTGTCGATGTTTATGATGCAATGACCTCCGCCCGTGTTTACAGAGGTCCCATGTGTCCCTTCAAGGTAATAGATATATTTGAAAGCGAAGGCCTTCAGAAATACGATGCGCATTTCATCATGACCTTCCTTGAGAACATTGTTAACACCTACATGCTCAACCGCGTTAAGTTAAATGACGGACGGGTTGGTGATGTAGTATTTGTAAATCGCCAGAGCCTTGCACGTCCCACCATCAAGTGCGGTACGGAATTCATCGATCTGTCGGCTGAACCCGAGCTTTATATCGAAGCAATAATCTGACTCATATCGATTCCTTCCCGGGATTATATGATAAAAGGCGGCGCAAGTGCGCCGCCTCGTTTATTATACTGCCTTCAATCTGAATTTCTGCAGTTCCTTTTCACTGTCTATTCGCTCTATGCTGGCTCCTAGATTCTGAAGCTTCTCTACAAAATCCTCATAGCCTCGCTCAACATAGTAAATGTCGTCTATTACCGTAACGCCTTCGGCCGCAAGACCTGCCACAACAAGTGCGGCACCCGCACGAAGATCGGGAGCGGCAATGTTGGCACCGGTGTACTTGCCAACGCCTTCAATGATGGCGGTATTACCTTCGACTCTGATATTGGCTCCGAGTCTGGTAAGTTCATCCACATATCTGAAACGGTTTTCGAAAATGCTCTCCGTCACGATACTGGTTCCTTCCGCAAGTCCCAAAGCCACAACTATCTGAGGCTGCATGTCCCTAGGAAATCCCGGATAAGGAAGTGTCTTGACCTGAGTATGTCTGAAAGGACGGGATGCCACAACTCTGATGGTATCGTCCTCCTCGTCTACGTCACATCCGATTTCTTTTAACTTGGAGGTGATGGACTCCAAATGCTTGGGAATAACGTTCTTGATAAGAACATCTCCCTTGGTGATGGCTGCTGCCAGCATGAAAGTTCCGGCCTCGATCTGATCGGGAATTATGGAATAATGTGTCCCGTGAAGTCTGCTGACTCCCTTGATACGGATAACGTCGGTACCGGCGCCCTTAATGGACGCGCCCATGCTGTTAAGGAAGTTGGCCACGTCAACCACGTGAGGTTCCTTGGCAGCGTTCTCGATATATGTCTGTCCGTTGGCAAGAACGGAAGCAAGCATAACATTGATTGTGGCTCCTACCGAAACCACGTCAAGATAAATGTGGCTTCCTTCGAGCCTGTCGGCTGAGCAGACCATACATCCGTGCTCTATCTCAACCGTAGCGCCCAGTGCCCTGAATCCCTTGATATGCTGATCCACGGGACGTGAGCCTATATTACAGCCGCCGGGGAGTGCAACCTCGGCTTCTTTGTACTTACCAAGCAAAGCTCCCGCAAAATAATAGGAGCCGCGGATCTTCTTGATACTGTCGTAATCAAGCACGGTGCCGCGTACACCCGCACCGTTGATCCTCACTGTGTGTCTGTCGATCCTGTCTACACTTGCGCCCAGAGTCTGCAGAGCCTCAAGCATGACATTGGTGTCAGACAGATCCGGAACATTTTCTATTTCAACGACTTCGTCGGCCATGAGTGCACCTGCGAGAATACCGAGAGCAGCGTTCTTTGCGCCGCCGATCTCAACCTCGCCAACCAGATGCACACCGCCTCTGACTGCGTATTGATTCATAATCAAGTCCTACCTATGAATTTACTAACTAACGTTTTATAACACACTTCCGAAATTTTGTCAAAAGTCTGACAATTAATACGATATGTAGTTCAACGGATTGACCGCTACACCGTTGATCCTCATCTCAAAGTGAAGGTGAGGGCCGTTGGCGGCACCCGTCATACCTGCCAAACCTATCTTCTGCCCCTGTGCGACAGTATCGCCCTTGGAACAAAGAACACGGCTCAGATGCGCATATCTTGTCTGTCTTCCGTCAGGATGGTTGATGAATACGCAGTATCCGTAGCTACTCATCCAACCTGCATATGTAACCGTACCACCACAGGATGCGAAGATCGTCGTACCTGTGCGGCAACCCCAGTCGATAGCACCGTGGTAAGCTGTCATACCCTTGAAAAGAACGGTTCTTCTTCCGAATCCGCTGGTAATAACACCGCCGGAAAGGGGCTTGATGTATGTGGGCGGGATCTTGGTTCCTTTTTCAACGATCTTGGGAATCGCCTCGGCCACGATCTCTTCCATGACAACTTCGGTGGAGATGGGGGTATTGTTCTCGTAAACAGTCTTCTTTACTGCTTTGCGGTATCCCGAAGAAGGCTCCTGAAGCGTAACCTCCTTGGTGGTATACCAGTTGTCGTTATATTCGTACTGAATGGGCGCCTCGTATGATTCTTCGGAATACTTGACTTCCTCATATCTTACGGAAAGTTCCGGCTGAGGCACCGTAACGGTTATTTCATCACCTATACGAATGATGGAGTTAACGTTCTTGATATCTTCGTTAAGTGCGATTATCTCGTCAATTGTAATGCCTGTCTTATTGGCAATGGCGGAAAGTGTATCCCCCGCTACGACTTCGTAAATGGTCTTTTGTTCCTTATCCTTGGTGACCTCGTCGATGGCCTGGGAAAGGGGCGTGATCTGCCCGCTTGGAAGGTATGACTCCACCACTTCCACATTATTTGCAAAAGAAACCATTTCTATCGTATCCAGATCCTTGTAGTCGTCAAGGTTGACTTCCACATCCGGAACCGCGTTACTGACAATCGTGTCAAAAGCGTCATAGATACCGCTGTCTCCCAGATAATCCGATACATAATGAACGGTAGTCTCCTCAGTTTCGTTCTTTGTAACCTGAGGCACCAAAACAGGGATCTCGCGGTTATGATCGGACTCGAGAGTCACGTCAAAAAGATCCTCACCCACATACCTGTTGATGGAAGCATTAAGAAGGTCGATGACATCCGATGTGGATTTGACATTGACCATATATTCATCGATCTTAACCGTGTAGGAACGCTGCAAGGTTTCTTTGACCGAATTGCGGTAAATCTCGGTAATCTTGTCGATCATCTCCTGCTCGTCGTCAGCCTTGCCGCGAAGAACTTCACGGCCTTCAAGATTGGATACGGCCTCGATCATGACAATGCCCGGCATATCCCCAACAACGCGACGTCTGGCCTCAGACATAAGGCGATCCGCCTGCTCGGAATTATCCACCTTGCCTATCTCTGTTTCGTTGATAAATAATGTGAAAATATTGTTGCCGACGCTCTTCACGGGCTGAAAAGAGGGCAAAAAGAAGGCTGCGAGAAATACAGCCAAATAACAAATGCGCAGACTGGCTACGCGGCATTTTTTGTGATATCTGGAAATCGAAACCATTATACGAACCCTTGGACCATTCGATCCTAATATGCAAACAATCAAAAGATTGTTAAAGTCAAAATTATCTTAAATTATTTTCATTCTAACAATAAAAAGTTGTGTTGTAAAGTCTGATCGAATGTGCTAATATAAAATCAGTACATTTGTTCGATATGCCTATGGATAAAATCTTCTTTCACATTGATGTAAATTCGGCGTTCTTAAGCTGGACCGCCACCAAGCGTATTAAGGACGGAGATCCCCGGGATCTTCGCCTGGTTCCCGCTGTCATCGGAGGCGACAGGGACAAGCGTCACGGTATCGTCCTTGCCAAGTCAATCCCTGCCAAAGCCTACGGGATCGAGACTGCGGAACCTATCGCCTCGGCACTTCGCAAGTGCCCGGGTCTTATTGTGGCGCCCCCGGATTTTAATCTCTACTCTTCCATGAGCCACGCCATGTTTGACTATCTTTACTCTCTCACTCCGGATATTGAGCCTGCAAGCGTGGATGAAGGTTATCTTTACTATACCCCCATTGCTCACCTGTACGAGTCCCCGCAGGCCGCCGCGGATACCATCAGACAGGAGATTCGCACCCGCTTTGGTTTCACTGTGAATGTGGGCATTTCCGATTGCAAGGTTCTTGCCAAGATGGCCTCGGATTTTACCAAGCCTGACAAGACTCACACGCTTTTTTCCTATGAGATACAGAACAAGATGTGGCCCCTTCCCGTAGGTAATCTCTTCCTTTGCGGGCGTTCCGCCACGGCTACCCTTCACAAGCTTGGGATCATAACCATCGGTGACCTGGCACAGACCGACTTAGAGATACTTACTTCCAATTTAAAGAGTCACGGTCGTACACTTTGGGAATTTGCCAACGGGATCGACTCTTCCGAGATCGTTACGGAATTTCCCGACGCCAAGGGAATCGGCAATTCCACCACAGTGGAGCACGACGTTACCACCGAGGAGGAGGCTTCCGCGATCCTTTATTCTCTCTGCGAATCAGTGTCTAACCGCATGCACCACCACGAGGTCAAAGCAAGCCTTGTCACGGTTGAGATCAAATACGCAACCTTTAAGTCCTGCAGCAGGCAGCAAAGTCTCCCTTCTCCGGTTGAAACCGCCAAGGCCTTGCACGAGGCTTCCGTTACTCTGTTCAGAGAGCTTTGGAACGGCGAGCCCATCAGGCTATTAGGCGTTCGCGTTACCAAGCTTTTAAACCGCGATGACCCAGTCCAGCTTTCCATATTTGACTGCGACTATCCGTCTCTACAGGAGTCGGAATCACCGGGTTTTGACGAAACCAGGTCCCTTAAACTGGAAAACGCCCTCCGTGATATACGTGGGCGTTTTGGAAACGATTCTGTTTCAAAGGGCTATATTAAAAAGAAATAACTCCAAGGAGTATAAGCAGTATGGTAACGGAAGTGCACATGCTTATTCCGCTGAATACAAGTGCGATAATGGCAATTGGTTTGATGCCGCGCACTTTCTTTTCCATGTGAAGGTGCTCTGCCGCAATAGCCTCGGACTGCTGCTTTAATTCATCTACTATGGAAGCCTGCACGTTCCTGTATACACGCACGTTCTCCTGATGGATGGTGTCTTCCTGTTTCTTAAAAGAATCCTCGATGAGGTTCTTAAGTTCATCGGATGCGGCGGGAGTATTCTCCTCGGTAACTACCGGGATCTGCTTTCCTTCCGCTTCCTCAAGTCTCTCGATCGCGCCCTTTGCAAGCTGCTCCGTGAGTTCGTTGATCTCAGCGCACTTGTGGCTTAAGCGCTTCATTTCCTCGATACCCGATTCAAGGGTCCTGACTCTCGATCTTGCTTCTTTTAACGCCCTGGCATCCGCCTCGGTATTGGCTCTGATAGCCTCGCCCGCCGTACCAAGCTTATGGGCAATCTTATCCATAAATCCGTCCATTTCTATCCTCCGAATACTTAATTATCTGATTTGATCAGGCTCTGAACTTCCTGATTTAACAAAAGCATGCGGTCATCCAGCCTTGAAACCATCTGCGCGCAGGCAACGAGCTCTTCCCTTATGTCCTCGGGAACGTTACCTTCGAATTTGTAATTGATCTTGTGTTCAAGACTTGCCCAGAAATCCATTGCAACCGTTCGGATCTGGATCTCAACCTTGGTGTGAACGATCTTGTCCGACAGGAATATAGGAATCGTCACCAGCATGTGGTAACTGGTATATCCGCTGGGTTTGGGATTCTTAATATAGTCGCGGACTTCAATGACCTTGATGTCCGACTGGTTGGCAAGCATCTCGGCAATCTTGTAAATATCGTTGGTAAAAGAACAGATAACTCTGATACCTGCTATATCATTAACATAGAGAACCATATTCTCTATGGTTGATTCTTTGCCGTATTTCTTTAATTTCTTAACTATACTCTCGGGAGTCTTGAGTCTTGACTTGATGTGTTCGATGGGGTTGTACTGATGAACACTCTGAAGCTCGTCGTTCAGGATCTCAAGCCTGGTGTTGATCTCTTTAAGTGCCGAATTGTATACGAGTGTGACCTCATTCCAGGTCTGCACCTCGTTATTGGCCCGTGTTTCTTCGTCGGCCATTTCCCTTTTACCTTCCTTTATAAGCAATAATGTCCTGTATTCACGATTGTTCCAGGGTTTATAATCTTTGCTGCTGATGATCTTGCGGCTCTTCTCGATGGCCTCCTCAACAGGCATGAGTGCAACATGCATATCCTTGCGGATCTCGCCAGGTGTGTATCTGGGCTTGGAAATACTGTCATCCACATCACAGTAGAATATCTTGCTGATCTGATGCCAGAGCGCGTACTCCTTGAAGGATTGACGCTTCTCTTCTATGGTGTAGAAGAGCTTAACGCTCTCCGGAATAACGCGACGTCCCGTTTCCTCCAGAACTTCGCGTATGAGAGTCTCCATTTCCGACTCTCCCTCTTCCATGCCGCCGCCGGGAAGCTTGATCTCACCGTTACCCGTTTCTACAACCAAGAGCTTTCCGTTTATAAAAATGACCCCGCGCATGGATTTGCGCTCGATCACCGGCATATCGTCCGTGTAGTTACCTGAGTCCAAAAGCAGATAATTCTCCATCGACAGCCCCCTCCGAACGTATTGTATCACATAGTTTGTCAACTGTCATTATCGGCACGTTTTTTATTCCATTATTAATAATCTTTCTTTATAATAGATACGGACAATGAATTTAACCAATAATTCAGAATTATGTCCTTGTACCCACAGGTAAAAAATGGTATATTATCATTGTAATTACGTTTGGAGGCAGTTTATTGTGGTAAGTCAGAAAGTTGTAATCAAGAATCCGACCGGACTACACCTAAGACCCGCAGGTATCCTATGCAAGGAGGCTATGCAGTTTAAATCCTTGATCACTTTTTCTTATAGGGAAAACACAGCTAACGCCAAGAGTGTTTTAAGTGTTTTGGGCGCCTGTGTGAAGTGCGGTGATGAGATCGAATTCGTGTGTGACGGCATAGACGAGGCCGAAGCACTGGAGAAGCTGGTTCAGGTCGTAGAGAACGGCCTTGGCGAGTAAAATTCACATTATCAACCCTGTTCCCTTGGAACAGGGTTATTTTTTTAAGGGGAGGATGGACATGTTAAACTACAAACGTTACAGGAGAAACCCGGTAATTGATTATCCGGAACGGGAATGGCCCAACCGTCAGATCGAGAAGGCCCCCGTTTGGTGCAGTGTTGATCTTCGAGACGGCAATCAGGCTCTTATCGATCCCATGGTTGTCAGTGAGAAAGTTGAACTGTTCAATTACATGGTCAAAATGGGGTTCAAGGAGATCGAAGTCGGTTTCCCGGCAGCCAGTCAGATCGAATATGATTTTCTTCGTGAGCTTATTGATCGCAAGCTTATCCCGGATGACGTCTGCGTGCAGGTTCTTACCCAGTGCCGTGAGGAACTTGTGGATCGCACTTTTGAATCCATTCAGGGCTGTAAGAAAGCCATCGTACACATCTACAATTCAACTTCCGAGCTCCAGCGCCGCGTTGTTTTTCACAAATCCAAGGAAGAGATCAAGCAGATAGCCATCGAAGGCACCCGCATGGTAAAAGAAAGAGCTGCCAGGTTCGACGGCGAGATCATTCTTGAGTATTCCCCCGAATCTTTTACGGGAACCGAGCCCGAATATGCCCTCGAGGTATGTGAAGCAGTCCTTAAGGAATGGGGCGCTTCCAAAGACCGCAAGGTCATCATCAATCTTCCTTCTACCGTTGAAATGACTACTCCCAATGCTTATGCCGACCTCATCGAATGGGAAGGAAAGCACTTTTCTGACAGAGATTCCATTATATTAAGCGTACATCCTCACAACGACCGTGGTACCGGTGTTGCAGCCACTGAGCTTGCGCTTCTTGCCGGCGCTGACCGTGTTGAGGGAACCCTCTTTGGTAACGGCGAACGAACCGGTAATGTTGATATTCTCACCGTTGCATACAACATGTTCTCTCAGGGTATCAACCCCGAGCTTGAGCTTTCGCACATCAACGAAATTATCGAGATCTACGAGCGCCTCGTCAAGATGCCCGTTCATCCCCGTCATCCTTACGCAGGAAAGCTTGTATTTACTGCTTTCTCCGGCTCACATCAGGACGCTATCAACAAGGGCGTGCAGGCCATGAAAGAAAACCATCCCGACTACTGGGAGGTTCCCTATCTTCCCATCGATCCTGCGGACATCGGAAGAGAATACGAGCCCATCGTCCGTATCAATTCCCAATCTGGAAAGGGCGGCGTTGCCTTTGTCATGGATACATACTTTGGCTACAAGCTTCCCAAGGCCATGCACAAAGAATTTTCCAATGTTATCCAGGCCATTTCCGAGAAGCAGGGCGAGGTATCTCCCGAGCAGATCATGGATGCCTTCTCTGCCGAATATCTTGACAGGAAAGAACCCTGGCACTTCAAGAAGATCCACGTACAGGACTTCGAAGGAGAAAGAAGGGAAGAATTCGACACCGCAATCGAAGTTTTGTATACCGATCACGGTGCGGATAGATCCTTCAAGGCTGAAGGTAACGGACCTATCGACGCAGTTAAGCGCGGTCTCATTCAGGCTCTCGGCATAAACATCCGCATCCTCGATTACGAAGAGCACGCTTTGACCGCAGGCTCCGATTCCAAGGCTGCCGCTTATATCCACCTTTTGAATGTGGAAACAGGCGATGTGACCTACGGCGTCGGTGTAAGCTCCAACATCACCAGAGCTTCCGTGAGAGCTATATTCTCGGCTGTAAACCGTTTGTTTGGATAGGACAGGATTCGCTATATAAATCACAAAGGACGCAGGTCAGATCCTGCGTCCTTCTTTTATGCCTTTATGCAATTCTTTAATCGCCTTCCTCCACGGTACCGTCTGACACATGAGTTTCTTTTTGATAAGTACGTATCTTACACCCATGGGATAAGCCAGCGCCCCGTACAGGAAGTGATACATTACTCCTCTGTCAAAGAAATATTTCTCATCGTAGCCTTTAAACCAGGTGGAAGGTCTCGGTATTTCCTCGCCTATCTCTGCAACGGACCGATACAGCTTAAGTCCCGCCTTGAGACAGTCCCTTATGAAAATACTGTCCTCACCGCAGGAATACTTGGCTCCTCCACCAAAAAGTTCCGAAAACCGAAGTTCCTTTCCTTTTGCTGCAGCCCTCTCTACCGCGCTCTTTCTAAGTGCAATTGAATAGGCGGGATATCTGCCACCGTTCCAGATTCTGACTCTCTTATAATCTTCGTTCCAGTAGGTCCTTCTCTCCTCACAGACCCGCACGTTAAAGAACAGCCCGTCCGCTTCCGGGTGAGCCTCAAATTCTTTGATGACACGCTCCGCATACCCTTTATCGTACACTATGTCCTCGTCCGCAAAAAGAAGGATATCTCCCTTTGCCTCAGACAGTGCCTTGTTCCGGCTCCTTCCTACACCACGCTCGTCGGATGAGAACACCCTCACCTGCCCCGACTCTCTTTCGAGCACGTCAAAAGAAACTCTGCCGCACTGATTTACCAGCACGGCAGGGCATTCAATTTTCATGGTCTCTATCAGTTTGTCGGGCTCCGCTTTCACGGCAGAGATAAGCATTTCGAGGTTCATTATCAAAGCATTACATCCTGTATAAGTTCAGCCAGTCTCTTTGCTTCCGACTCTATAAGTTCTTTGTCCGTTCCTTCGATCATAACGCGCACAAGAGGCTCGGTTCCGCTGGGACGGATAAGTACTCGTCCGTTTCCGGCAAATTTGGAAGTCAGCGCACTAATGGCATCAGCGATCTCGGGATAATCCATGTAAGATTCCTTCTTATGGTTGGGAACCTTGGCTCCAACAAGTGCCTGAGGAAGTATGGTAACTATGGAAGCAAGCTCGGAAAGAGGCTTTCCGGTTTCAACCATAACTTCCAGCAGATGAAGAGCGCTCAAAAGTCCGTCACCGGTTGTATTGTCATCAAGGAAAATAATATGTCCGCTCTGCTCGCCACCGAGGTTTGCTCCGATCTCCTTCATGCGCTCAAGCACATATCTGTCGCCTACCTTGGTCTGCTCGATGTGGATCCTGTTCTTTTCACCCATCTGGAAAAATCCCAGGTTGCTCATTACGGTCGCTACGATGGTATCCTTTTTAAGAGTACCCTTTGACTTCATGTAGTTTCCGATAATTCCCATGATCTGGTCGCCATTGACTTCCTTGCCGTTCTCGTCAACCGCAAGGAGTCTGTCCGCATCACCGTCAAAAGCAAGACCGAGATTGGCCTTCTCATATACGACGCGGGCCATGAGCTCCTCAAGATGAGTGGAGCCACAGTTGGCATTTATGTTGGTTCCGTCCGGAACATTGTGGATCGGGATAACGGTTGCGCCAAGTTCCTTAAGTGCCTCAACCGATGTGTAATATGCAGCGCCTTCAGCTGTATCTACTACGATCCTGAGTCCGGAAAGATCTGAATTGATGGCTTTGATGGAATGGTTGATATATTCCTCTCTGGCATCGGTACGATATTTAACCTTACCGACTCCTGCGCCTATGGGGAATTTAACTCCCTGCATGTCACTCTTGATCAAGGCTTCGATCTCGTCTTCAAGAGCATCGGGAAGCTTAAATCCGTTGCCGTCAAAAAATTTGATACCGTTAAACTCAACGGGATTGTGCGATGCGGAAATTACAACACCTGCATCAACTTTGTATTTCTTGGTAAGATAGGCAATGGCGGGTGTGGGAAGTACTCCTACAAACACACAGTTAGCGCCTACCGAGCACGCTCCTGCCATAAGGGCATTTGCCAGCATGTCACCGGATATTCTAGTGTCGCAGCCTACCATAATTGTGGGCTTGTGCTGATTCTCCTTGGAAAGCACGCAGGCACCTGCCTGTCCGAGTTTCATTGCAAGATCGGGAGTCAGCTCCTCATTTGCTACCCCTCTCACGCCGTCTGTACCAAACATTCTGCTCATAGATCATACGCGGGAACCACTAAACTAGTTGTTCTCGTCTTCTCCTTCTTTTTGCTTTTGTGTAAGATTAACCCTGATTCGAACGGGATCCTTGAGGGTCACTCCCGTCGGCAGGTCAAGTATCAGATCAAGATTATATGTTCCCTCGTGGAACTCCTTAACACCGTTTTCGGCTGCATATTTGTCGAAATCGATCCTGAAATTGAGTGTAGACAATGCCATCTTCTCAAGATCCTGCGCAAGTCCGGTCAGATTGATCTCAAGATTGTCTTCGGTTGAGTCGAATTCATAATCGAATTCCTCGGGTACGTTCAGAACATTCACGTTACGCATGTACACGCCAAAAGAATCCGTTATCAGCGGCTCTATGTATACGGTGAAACTTACTTTACCGTTAAACTTGCTGTCCCCAAGCCTGATTCCGTTCGGAAGATAAGTCTCAAGATCCAGTGTGGTCACAAGGTTTGACTTCTGTCCCGTAATGTTGAGTTCCGATGCGGGAATATTGATAAGAGATACGTCCTCAATGTCCGCTGCGGAGCCTGCTATGATGACCGTCTCGGGATCGCAGAGTATCTCGCCAGTCAGACTATATCCGTCTGCAGGACTTCCCACTGTCGCATAGTATATTGGAACTCGCTTGGTAGCCAGGATTTCTGCGTTGATGCGCACGCTGTCAACATTAAGCGTAAGTTCGTCGGTAGGAATGAGTTCGCCTTCTTTGTTATAAAACCCGATATCGGACAGGGTGGAAATGTCCTCTGTGAAGCCGGTAAGCTGCACATCCACCGAAGCCTTGCTGATGGAAGAAACCACCGACTCAGGTCCCGAAACCCTGACCTGATTCTGCCCAAGAGAAACCTTGCCCAGAATATAGCCGTCGGTAATCTCTCCGGACGTTGTGTACTGAATGGGAAGCTGAATGGTCTTTCGATTCTCGATCTCCACAAGGAGCTTGTCGCTTCCGCTCTTGATACTTTCAACCTTCTCACTGTATTTGGTAGTGGAAAAGTCGATCTGAACCATGGTGTTGTCTGCGGAAAGCTTGGTGAAATCCGCCGTAGCCACTATGTACTCCGCACCCATCTGTGAAATGATGGATCTGGGGGCCTTGATAACTATCGAAGGAACCACATCGGTTCCGTCCACTATACGGATAGTCTTCCCTTCGGAAGTAACAACATCGGTGTTCAGAAGCTTGACAGGCACGTTCCTGTAGGTCTGGGGCATAACGGGATCGGTAAGATTGATCACGATCAGCCACAGGATCACTGCTATCACCAGGGAAAGCACCTTCAGTCCGAAGTTATGCAATATATGATTTTTGGAAAAGAATTCCTTTGGATTAAACTTCATTCTTCACGCCCTTCTTTCTGAAAAGAATGCGCTTCTTTTCGACCTCAGGCTTGTTCTGTATAAACTCAAGCTTGCGGCGGAAAGTATCATTGTCCACGTTGCGGGTAAGTTCGCCCTCGTAGGCAATGCTGATACGACCCGTTTCCTCCGATACTATGATCGTGAGTGAATCGGTGCTCTCTGAAATCCCGACACCCGCTCTGTGTCTGGTGCCAAGATCCTTACTGAGGGTCAGGTTCTCTGACAAAGGAAGATAACAGGTTGCGGCTGTTACGCGGTCTCCACGTACAACAACGGCTCCGTCGTGAAGCGGAGTATTATGTTCGAATATGTTGATGAGAAGCTGGCTTGTAACCACACCGTCAATGGCGATACCCGTACGCTCGATATCCGCCAGGGAGTCATTCTGCTCCACAACGATAAGGGCACCGGTCTTAACACGCGCCATATCATTGCAGGCTCTGATTATCTCGTTGATGGTACGGTCCGAGAAACGCCCTGCCGCATCCTTGGAATTGTCAAAGGGAATAACCGAAAAAAGGAAATTACGACGTCCCAGCTGTTCCAGTGCTTTACGAAGCTCGGGCTGAAATACCACTACCAAAACGGTGGCGGCTATGGTAAAGAGTTTTCCCGCGATCCACAGAATCGTGGTCATGTCTAAAAGTTCTGCAATAAGCAAAAAGGTGAAAATCACGAATAAGCCCTTCAGCAACGCCCACGCTCTGGTTTTGTTGAACCAGAGCAGGATCTCGTACACTAAATAGGCTATGACGATGATCTCCACCACATCCGTCCAGGCTATGCTGGGCACATTGAATTTTTCTGATGCATTTCTGACAAATTCAATAACCTTATCCATTTACTGTCCGTTTCATTTCTTATCTGTATCGTCATCCACAAAAGTCATTACTACATCTTCTTTGGGGATGCGGTGTTCCACAGGCCTGCGAACCGGAGCCTTGGTCTGTGAAGCTGCCTCAGAACGCCTGCGAACAGGCGCAGAAGCCTTGGTCTTAACAACCACTTTCTGCGGAGGCTGACGTTTCCTGCTTGCAGGGCGGATCACGTTGTCTCGGATACCGTAGCCCCTCTTGGGAACGGCCTTGACATAGTAGTAATACTCGTCATCCTCGAACTGAACACGCTCGGTCTTATTGTAATCCAGACTGAAGCAGAAAAACTGTAAGATTATATTAAAAATAACTGAAATCAGCACGCCCACGAAAACAGGTCCCATGGCGATGCCTGTATGCAGTGCGCCGTTTCCCACCAGTGTTACGAAGAAGCATGCAAGGCTTCCCGCGCCGATAGCGATATACCAGCAGAAATCTACAGGCAAGCGCCTGATAACATAAACAACAAGAACCGTTACGGCATAGGCCGCTGCCATAACGTACATTTCTTTGTTCCCGATTATAGCGTCCACAATGCCCTTAAAGGATGTCATAACGGAATCGGCCTCTGCAGTAGAAGAAAGTTCCTTGGCATGATCCGCAATATAAGCAAGAACGTAGTGAACTATAACACCGCTTCCCACGGAAACCATGGATACCGGAGTACCCGTAAGTCCCATTGACACGGGAATGAACGCGGGAATATTGAACACATAGGCAACCTGCATGAGCATGGTTCCAACCGCATCCTTGGATGCGAATCTGTAATACAAAAGAAAAAGCACCATGAACAATGCAAGTACAACACCCGCTGCCATAAGCGATATCTTGTAGATATGCGCGATAACGATCGCTCCGAGGATCACGATTGTGAGATTGATGGGAAGGAATGAACCTGCCAACGCAACGATCATAGCGATGGGAAGGCCCGTGAGCCTTGTCATATAACCAAGTCTCGAATTGATCCTTAACATCAGAATGAAGGTCATCAGAAACTTAAAGAGGGGAAGAAGCCATGCTTCGTTCTTACCCGCAAAGACCTTTATTTTATCTCGAATAATCAATAACTGTTCCATAATACCATCCCCTATTCCTCAGTGTACCTGGTGGCTAAAAGCTTAAGGTTGTTAAAGTATTTCTTTAAAACCTTGTGCGCCTTGCCATACTTTACCGCAAAAGCAATATAAACGATAATGCAGTAAACGGCCATAAACAAGAGATATCTTTTGAGGACGGTAGCTGCAAAATCAAAGAGATCGATTTTGTAGATGTTAACCATGAAGTTTTCAAAATCGTAGTAAATATAAACAGCAAAAGCAATCATATATGCTATTGTCGCACATATGACCGCCTTTAACACCTGCAGACCAAGATAGTCGCTTCTGAAATGCGAGATAATGGAGGAATTGGCACGTCCCTCATTGTCCGCATATGAAGCCATTCTGGTCATCAGTCTGACTCGTTCTTCATTTATCATAACTCACCTTGCAAAATAACTTTATTTTCCGTCAAGGAAACGCATGCGCGGATTCTCACGGGAATCCTTCTTTGGCGGCGCTTTGGGTGCCTCGGCGGGTTTGAATGCCTCCGTAAGATTGTTGGCCATTCCGTTCTTACATTTCTCGCAGAAACGTCCGGTATAGATCTGAGCTCCACAGTTCTCACAGGTGAGAACGATCGCGGATTCGGTACTGAACTCAAGACGCTCTTCTCTGATCCACTGCTGAATCTGTGCGACTTCTACTTCACAGGCTTCCGAAACCTGAGGAATACCGCAACGAGGGTTCTCACGGATATATTTCTTTACTTCCTGAAACTTAGCCTCCTGTGCTTCCCTGCACTGAGGGCAGATAACCGGGCCCATGGCATAGTTGAACATCTTGCCGCATTTCCTACAATTACGTACGTTCATAGTAACCTCCTATATTTACACTTACCTTGCAAGTGCAGATATTCTAAGTTCCCGCAGCTGTCACCGTGATAAAGAAAACCCGCTTCACGCCGGCGGCTGTCAATGCTTCAGATAACGAATCGATGGTACTACCGGTGGTAAAAATATCATCCACAATGATCACCGTATCTAATTTTACAACATTTTCCCGCACAATAAAAGCATTTTTAAGATTATTTACGCGGTGTTTTCTGTCAAAGGTCTTCTGCGGAACAGTATTCTTTATTCTGGCCACAAGATCGGCATAAACCGGAATGCCGGTATGCCTCGAGATTTCCTCGGCCAATAACTTAGCCTGATTATACCCTCTCTTAATTAACCGCTTTTTATGAAGTGGAACAGGAACGAGTGCATCCGCTCCTACAGCACCTATCCAGGTCTTAAGCTCCCTACCAAGTATCTCTCCATAGCCCACGGCATAGCGCATTCTGTTCATGTACTTGAATCTGTATAACCCCGATGCCGTCTGTTCATAGGAAAAAGAAAACCTTCCTCCGACAAAATTGTGTTTAACCTCCCTGCACTCCTCGCAGTACTCTTCCTCCGATTTTACCGGCCTTCCGCAGCGCATGCAGACCGGTTCTTTTATGAGTTTCAACTCGGAAAGGCATTTCCCGCAGAAATTGTGCTCGCTCAATGCAAGAACTCCGTCGCAGATAATACACCTTTCCGGATACAGTATTTTTAATAAATTCAACTTACGAATATTTCTTTTATCCTTTCTTTCATTCCCGAATATCTTAAATTCTCTCTGTCATTTCTGATCATGTCGTCTACAAGGCTGCTTTTTCCAAGGATTACAAGGCATTTCTGTGCCCTGGTTACTCCCGTATACAGTAAGTTCCTGTTCATAAGCTGCCTCGGCCCGTCAAGTATTGGCATGATCACTGCGCCATATTCGCTTCCCTGGGACTTGTGAACCGTAATCGCATAGGCAAGCTCCAGCTCATCAAGCTCTGCAAAAGCATATTCCACCCTGTGTCTGTCATCAAACTCAACCGCCAGGGTTCCGCCTCTGTTATCTATTTCAACCACCCGGCCCATATCCCCGTTAAATACGCCGGTGCCGGCATCTATCGGTATTCCGTGTTGTCCCCTGATCTCCCAGTTAAGCTTGTAATTGTTCCGAACCTGCATTACTTTGTCGCCCTCGCGAAACAGGTTTTCCCCATACATATGCTCCTGTTTGTCCGGCGTTGCCGGGTTAAGTTTTCCCTGAAGATAAGTGTTTAACCCGCTGACTCCAAGCCTTCCCTTCCTTGTGGGGGTCAGTACCTGAATGTCAAAAGAATCTTCTTTTACATAGCCCGGAAGCTTGTCGATAATAAGCTCCACCATGTTGGCCAGTATCCTTTCGGGCTCTTCCCTTTCCAGCAAAAAGAAATCCTTACTCCCCCCGTTATCTATGGCAAGAGCCTCACCTTTATTGATCCTGTGGGCATTAATAACTATGTCCCCGCTGCCTTCCTGCCTGTAGATCCGCTCAAGCCTCGTAACAGGGAAGCATTCGCTTTCGATAAGATCTCTTAGTACCTGCCCGGGGCCCACGCTTGGGAGCTGGTTTGAATCTCCCACCAGCACAAGTCTCGTGCCCGGCATTACAGCCTTAAGCAGCGCGCGGAAAATAAAAATATCCACCATGGACATCTCGTCAACGATTATGGCGTCGGCTTCAAGAGGGTTGTCATCATTCCTCTCAAATATAGTGCCGTTAACTTCGTCACCTGTATTAGCTCCGGCTTCCAGCAGGCGATGTATTGTCTTCGCTTCGTATCCCGTGGCTTCGGTCATTCTTTTGGCGGCGCGGCCCGTAGGCGCAGCCAGAAGAACATCCATCCCGTTCCCGACAAAGTATTCAATTATGGTCTTAATGGTGGTAGTCTTGCCGGTTCCCGGCCCACCGGTTAT
>JAILHY010000178.1 GCA_024695575.1 Lachnospiraceae bacterium | reverse complement strand
AGTGCGAGGTATGTAGTAAATGTTTGATAAAAGGCTGATGGCTATGTGCCCGGAAAGCAGAAAATTTATAGCGGGGAACATCATCTGCCAATGGACGGAGCTTATGATGAATGCGGTGATGATCTTTATCATCGCAAATGTAGTTGGGAAGCTGTACCGCAGGGAAATGACCACGAACGGGGTGATCATATCTTTTGCGATTCTTATGGGAGTTCTTATTATCAGATTCTTCATGACAAAGAAAACGACGGAGATGAGCTATCTTGCATCAAAGACCGTTAAGCGTGTCATGAGGGAGCAGATATACAAGAAGATACTCAGACTTGGCAATACCTACCGGGAACATGCTACAACGGCGGAACTGGTGCAGGAGTCAGTGGAAGGTGTGGAACAGCTCGAAAGCTACTTCGGGCAGTATGTGCCGCAGTTTTTCTATGCATTTATCGCTCCGGTCACATTATTTGTTCTGTTTGGCCTTGCAGGCAGTTTTAAGGTTGCCGGAGTGCTCCTTATCTGCGTACCGCTTATTCCGGGAGCCATCATGATGGTTCAGAAGATTGCAAAGAAGCTCCTTTCAAAGTACTGGGATCAGTATGCAAAGCTTGGCAGTACGTTTCTGGAAAACCTTCAGGGCATGACGACTCTTAAGATCTATAAGGCAGATGCTTATAAGAACGAGCAGATGAACGCAGAATCTGAGAACTTTCGTCGCATCACTATGAAGGTTTTGACTATGCAGTTGAATTCTATTATCATCATGGATTTCTTTGCCTATGGCGGGGCCGCGCTTGGTATCGTACTCGCAGGGAAAGCATTTATCGATGGAAATCTGACACTTCAGAGCACCGTATTTATGATCCTGCTTTCAGCCGATTTCTTCCTGCCGATGCGAAAGCTTGGTAGCTATTTCCATGTAGCCATGAACGGAATGGCGGCAAGTGACAGGATCTTTAAGTTTTTGAGCGAAGAAGAGCCGAAAGAAAAAACAACGAAGTTACCTGAAAAGGGATTGGATATCAGACTCTCGGATGTCAGTTTTTCCTATGATGGTGAAAAGCAAGTACTTTCTGATATTTCCATGGATATCCGTGAGAATTCATTTACGGGTATTGTAGGCGAGAGCGGAAGCGGTAAGTCAACAATTGCCTCACTCATTATGGGACACAATACGATAAAGCAGGGCTTGCTTACCATAGCCGGTCTGCATGTGGCGGATATCAATGAGGACAGCCTTTTCAGGAATATAAATTACATCGGTATCGGTAGTACATTCTTTAAAGGAACTGTGAGGGAGAATCTTCTTCTGGCGGATCCCGGAGCTTCCGAAGAAGAACTGTGGAAAGTACTCGCAGAGTGCAATATTGATGGATTTTTCAAAGAAGAAAACGGACTGGATACTCATCTTACAGAAAATGCCGGCAACCTGTCAGGCGGACAGAAACAGAGACTTGCGCTTGCAAGAGCCCTCCTGCATGACGCAAATGTTTATATCTTTGATGAGGCTACCAGTAATATCGACATCGAAAGCGAAGAACTGATCTTCTCGGAAATAAAGAAGCTCGCCGCAAAAAAGACCGTTATCATGATCACACACAGGCTTATGAATGTTGTGGATGCGGACAGGATTTACTGCATGGAAAATGGCAGGGTCTCGGGAACCGGAACGCATACGGAGCTTCTTGAATCGGATCCGGTATACAGGAACTTATGGACTACCCAGAAAGAACTTGAGGAATACGGAAAGGGAGGTGCTGCTGTATGAACAAGCAAAACAAAGCACTGATCCTTTTCAGAATGTTAAAACTTGTAAAACCGCTGGCCGGGTTTATGATCCTGGCAGTAGTGCTCGGAACCCTCGGATTCCTGGCCGCAGAGTTTATCCCGATACTTGGCGGGGAGGCAATACTCATCGGACTTGGGATACAGACAAAAATATCCTGGAGTACAGTTATCTGGCTGTTGCTATCTTTTGCGGTACTGAGAGCGATATTCCGTTTTTCGGAGCAGAGGACCAATCACTATATTGCATTTACGCTTCTGGCGATCATCAGAGACCGTGTATTTAAGGCATTACGAAGACTTTGTCCGGCGAAGCTGGAAGGCAGGGATAAAGGAGATCTGATATCCCTCATTACTTCCGATGTTGAATTATTGGAACTATTTTATGCTCATACGATCTCGCCGATATGTATCGCCATTGTATCTGAGATAATCATGTGTTTGTTCATCGGAAACTTTCATCCGTTGCTCGGGATCGTGGCATTTATCGCATTCTTCCTGGTTGGTGTAGTATTGCCAATGATCATTTCTAAGCGGAGCGGAACGACCGGTGACGAACTGAGGGCACAGTCCGGGCAGCTTTCGGCTCATATGCTCGAAAGCATCAGAGGGATCGATGATACGCTTCAGTATTCCTTTGGTGAGAAGAGACTTAAGGAGATAGGCGATAAAACGACAGACCTTTCGGAAAAACAGAGAGTCCTCAGTAAACTTACCGGTACCAATATGGCAATCGCAAATATGCTGATCCTGATCTCAGATATTATAATGCTGCTCGTATGCAGCTTGCTTTACCAAAGCGGAAAGGTGGGCTTTGACGGATTTCTGATCCCGATGATCGCACTCATGTCATCCTTCGGACCCGTAACCGCTCTGGCGGCACTTGGTACAACGCTGCAAAGTACGGTTGCTTCCGGAGCAAGGGTGCTTGAGATCATTGACGAAGAACCTGAGACGGAAGATATAACAGGCAAGACACCGATAGGCTTTACAAGTGCGAAAATAAAGGACGTTTCCTTTGCCTATGCTGGAGAAAATGTGCTGGAACATGTGTCATTTCGGATACCGCGTGGAAAGATCACTGGAATTGTTGGAAAAAGCGGATGTGGAAAGTCTACGCTCTTAAAACTTCTGATGAGATTTTGGAATGCAGGCACGGGAGAAATCTCCGTATCCGGCAGAAGCATAGGTGAGATAAACACCGCCGATCTTCGTGACATAGAAAGCTACATGACGCAGGAAACCCAGCTTTTTAAAGATACCATCGCAAACAACATCCGTATCGGGAAACTTGATGCAACGGACGAAGAAGTGGTTGAATCTTGTAAAAAAGCTTCCATTCATGAGTTTATCATGACTCTTCCCAAAGGATATGAAACAGAGGTCGGTGAACTGGGCAGCACGTTATCAGGAGGCGAACGACAGAGAATAGGTCTTGCCAGAGCCTTTCTCCATAACGCACCATTTATGCTGCTTGACGAACCTACGAGTAATCTTGACAGTCTGAATGAAGCAGTGATTTTGAGATCTCTCAAGGAAGAGGCAGCGGAAAAGACTGTACTGCTTGTTTCTCACAGAGTATCCACCATGAGGATCGCTGATGAGATACTGTTGATGGAAGGCGGACGGATCTCATGAATAAGTCGGGGAGGAAGAAGATCTAAGGAGAGATCAATCATGAATAATTCGAGAAAGAATATTTGGGCGCTCATATGCGGAATAGTAGGCTGCCTGTGTTACGGAGGCGGAGACTGGCTGATGATGTACGGTGATCCGTCGCATCCGGGAAAACTGATCTGGCTTACCACCGGTACAGCTCAGATACCTCAGTGGAGATATGTACTAGCAATGGCACTTGCTTTTCCGGGGGTCATATTCTACGG
>JAILHY010000169.1 GCA_024695575.1 Lachnospiraceae bacterium | reverse complement strand
GCGCTGCTTCTTGTCCGAAGGGCAAGAAGATCCCGTGTATGGGCTGAATAAAACCCGTTCAAGCGCCACTCGGGCTGACTTACCGCTTCACGGCAAGTCATATGCCTGCGAAATCAATTTGCTGCTCCGTTCGCTTACGTTATCCGATGCACAGCGTACGAAAGCTGCATAACACTTTCGAACGATTTGGCCCACTTTTGGTAGACGGCGTCTACAGCGTTTATATAGCAAACGAAGAGAACTGTCGTACAAAAGCGCTGGCCACCAAGTGAGAAAGTGCTTTATGCTGTTTCGGAAGCGTCACATTCAACGGCCCTGTTCTGCCCGAGAACGTACTGTAAAACTAATACTGAAAAGGAAAATATTTATGTCTCAGATATCAAGTCTTTTGAAATTCATCGATCACAATCCCACCGCATTTCACGTGGTGGCCAACGTCAAAGATACCCTTTCGAAGGCCGGTTACGCAGAGGTTAAGGAAAGCGAAGACTGGAAGCTTAAGGCAGGCTCTAAGGCTTTCGTTACCCGCAATTCCTCATCCCTCATCGCATTCTCACTTCCCAAGGGCAAGACCGTCAAGGGCTTCAGGATCTTCAGCGCCCACACGGATTCCCCTTCTTTTCGCGTAAAAGAAAACCCGGAGCTTGAGTTTAGTGAATACCTTCGCCTGAACGTGGAGAAATACGGCGGAATGATCGTATCTTCCTGGCTTGACAGGCCTTTATCCATTGCGGGACGCGTTCTTTTTGAAGGCGCGAAGGGCATTGAAGAAAAGCTTGTTAACATTGACAGGGACCTTCTTGTGATCCCCAACGTTGCCATCCACATGAATTCCGACATCAACAAGGGTTACCAGTACGGTATTCAGAACGATATCCCTCCTCTTTTTGCACAGGGTAAGAAGGGAAGCTTTGTGAAGCTTCTTGCCAAAGAAACCGGCATCAAGGCCGATAAGATCCTTGGAAGCGACCTGTTTCTTTATCCGAGACAGAAGGGCTTTGTGTTTGGCGCAGGTAAGGAATTTGCGGCTTCACCCAGATTCGACGACCAGGCCTGCGTATATGCCGGCATGAGGGGCCTTCTTGAGTCCGAAAAAGGAACCTATGTGAACGTTCTTGCACTCTTTGACAATGAGGAAGTGGGAAGCGGTACCAAGCAGGGCGCTGATTCCACCTTCCTTGAGGATACACTTTACAGGATCTGCGATGCTCTCAACATGAGCAGAACGGATTATCTCAAGGCCCAGAGCGACAGTTTTGCTTTGTCCGCAGACAATGCCCACGGCGTTCATCCTTCCATGAGCGGCAAGGCTGATCCCGTTAACCGTCCCATCCTCAACAAGGGCGTTGTTCTTAAGTTTAACGGCAATCAGAAATACGCCACGGATGCAAGCGCCGCAGCCTTTGTGCGCTCAATAGCAAAGAAGGCGAATGTGGCTCTCCAGGATTACGCCAACAACTCAGACATTCCCGGCGGCTCGACCCTTGGTAACATTTCAACCGCTCACGTGTCCATTCGTACCGCGGACATCGGTCTTGCCCAGCTTTCCATGCATTCGGCATGCGAAACAATGGGAACCAAGGACATTGACGGAATGATCGCACTGGCCACCGCCTTTTACAATATGTAGGATGCCTATGGCAACGGAACTTATCGAAGAATATAAAAATCCCGAATATCCCGTATCCATCAAGTGCGTTAAGCTTGAGCGCTCTACGGAGGAGGAAGCCGAGCCTGTATACCGCAGCAAGGAACCGGAAATGCTCAAGGTTTACGAGGGCGAGCTCTTCGTAGAAGCGGAGGGCAGAACGGAATGCGTAAGACCCGGGGAGGGTGCTTTTATCAAAAAGACTCAGGTCCACAGGATCTGGTCCGAAACCGGAGCACGCTATTACTCCATCGTTCTCGATCCGGAGTTCGTCATCAGAAAGCATGCCCGAAGCCCCATGACCAAGAAGTACTACGATGACCTTACGGAAACCGGCAGAATATCGGTAGTTTACTTAAATCCCGAAAGGCTGCGGGACGAGCAGTCACTTAACCGGATCGAAGCCATCATCTGCGCAAATTGCCGCCAGGAGCCGGGATTTGAGCTTATAACCCTCGGTCACCTTGCCCTTTTGTGGGTGGCACTTTTGCAGCGGTTTCTTTCAAATGAGGAAAAGTACACAGCAAGGAACGCGCCGTCCCGTGATGAGAAGCGCGTTAAAGAAGCAAGAGAGTTCATTGACAGAAGCTTCGCCGAAGACCTTGCCCTTAGCGATATAGCAGCCAAGATCCACGTAAGCCCCAACGAGTGCTGCAGGGAATTTAAGCGGATCATCGGTGTTTCCCCCGTTGATTACCTTGTAAGGCGTCGTGTTTATGAGGCTGCCAGGATCATGTACAAGGACCCCACCTCGGCGGATTCCATCTCCGAAGTCGCCTTCAACGTGGGATTTAATACCATCAGTTATTTTAACCGCATGTTCAAGCGTTTCATGTTTTCCACACCTTCGGAATTCGTGCGAATGCTGAAAGAAAACGACAATACCGCAGTCGAGCGCTTCAAGGCTCTCGAGAATATGTTCAGATAAATTTATTTTTATTATCAGAAAGGAAGGATCCATGAATTCCAAACAACTTCACGACTATCTTCAGAATCCCGAGAATATCGGGGACAATCTTGTGCCGGCTCACTCCGACCATTCTTTTTACGAGAAGGTAAAAGAAGCCGAAGCCGACAGCTACATGCCGCTTAAGCAGAGCCTCAACGGAACCTGGAAATTCAAGTATTCCGTCAATCTCAAGGAGCGTCCTGCGGATTTCTACAAGGAGGACTATTCCCTTAAGGGCTTTGGTAACATCAAAGTGCCCGGCCACATCGAAATGCAGGGCTACGACCAGATCCACTACACCAACACCGAATATCCCTGGGACGGAACCGAGGCTCTCATGCCTCCCCAGATTTCCGAGACCTTCGCTCCCGTCGGAAGCTACATTAAGGAATTCAAGGTTGGCCGCAACTTAAAAGGAAAGAAGCTCTTCATCTCCTTCCAGGGCGTGGAGGTTGCTTTCCGCGTATGGCTCAACGGCCAGTATATCGGCTACAGTGAGGATTCTTTTACACCTGCTGAATTTGAGATCACCAAGTTCGTGACTGATTCGGTCAACAGACTTGCTGTTGAAGTTTACAAGCGTACCAGCGCCAGCTGGCTTGAAGATCAGGACATGTGGAGATTCTTCGGAATATTCCGCGAAGTATTTCTTTATGCTGTTCCCAAGCTCCATGTCAGCGATATCTTTGCAAGGGCAACTCTTGATGACAAGTACGAAAAGGGCGTCCTGAGACTTGAAGCAAAGCTCATGGGCCATCCAGACAAGACCGAGGTAAGAGTGGTTTCCGCCTCCGGCAAGTGCGTGCTTAAGTCAGAGGGTAATGTTGAAGGCGACAAGCTCACGGTAAATGCAGCAGGCCTTAACATCAAGCCCTGGAGTGCCGAGACTCCCAACCTTTACAAGGTGTTTATCAGCCTTTATGACAAAGAAGGTGCTCATACCGAGACCGCAGTTACCACCATCGGTTTCAGAACCTTCGAGCTTAAGGACAAGATCATGCTCCTTAACGGAAAGCGCATTCTTTTTAAGGGCGTTAACCGTCACGAATTCTCCTGCGAGCGCGGAAGAGTGGTTTCCAAGGAAGAAATGCTCTGGGACATCATCACCTTCAAGCGTAACAACATAAATGCGGTACGTACCTCTCACTATCCCAACTCTTCGCTCTGGTACAAGCTCTGCGATGAGTACGGTATTTACATGATCGACGAGACCAACCTTGAGACTCACGGAACCTGGGGAACCGACGATGCAAGGGACAATCACAAGTATGTGCCCGGCTCTCATCCTGAATGGAAAGCAGCTGTTATGGAACGCGCATCCAACATGTTCAACCGTGACAAGAACCACCCCGCAGTCCTTATGTGGTCTCTTGGTAACGAGTCTTACGGCGGTGATAATTTCGTGTACATGCACGACTATTTCCGAGAGGTTGACGATACCCGTATCGTTCACTATGAGGGTATTGTTCACGATCCCGACGAGACCAGAAGAGCCAAGGCTACGGACGTTCATTCCAACATGTACGCCAAGCCCGACCGCATCAGACAGTACCTTAGCAACAACCCCGACAAGCCTTATATTTCCTGTGAATATATGCATGCCATGGGCAATTCTCTCGGCGGCATGAAATTATACACCGACCTTGAGGACGAGTTCCCCATGTACCAGGGCGGCTTCATCTGGGATTACCTGGATCAGGCCATCTGGCAGAAACACAACGGCAAGACCCGCCTTGCATACGGCGGCGATTTCGGCGACAGACCTACGGAATACTGCTTCTGCACCGACGGTATCGTGTTTGCGGACCGCAGGGAATCTCCCAAGTGCGCCGAGGCCAAGAACCTCTACGCCAACGTTCATCTTACAGTTGATGAGAACGGCTTTACCGTAGAGAACAGGAACCTTTTCATCGACCTTTCAAGATACTACTTTGAATATGTCGCAACCGAGAACGGCAAGACCGTATTTACCACCAGATTTTCCGGACTTGCCACTGCTCCCGGAGCCAAAGAAACCGTTTCCGTAAAGGTACGCGGCACCAAGGCAGGACGCGATCACGTGTACCGCGTTTCCATGCACGAAAAGCATAGAACACCCTGGTGCACTAAGGGCTATATGGTTGCTTTTGCAGAGAAGAATGACTACGCCGAAGGCAATCCCGTCATCCCCGCAACCGACAGGAAAAAGAAATTCGTCCACACCGCTGACGGCCTTGGAAATGCAGGCTGCGTAGGCGAGAACTTCAGCTACATTTACTCCAAGTGGAACGGCCCCGTATCCTTAAAGAAGGACGGAAGAGAGTACATCACCACTCCTCCCAAGCCTACCTTCTTCAGAGCGTTTACGGATAACGACAGAGGATATAAGCTTGGACAGAAGGCTATATTCTGGGATAACTTAAGCCGTTACGGCGAGGGAAGACTTAAGAACTTTGAACAGAATGAAGAATTTATCGAAGCAGTTTACGAATATGCACTTCCCGATGCAGAGCCTCATTGCTCAGTAACCTACAAGACTTATGCTGACGGCAAGACCGATGTGACCATTCACTACTTCGGACGTGAAGGCCGTCATGATATGCCTTTGTTCGGATGGGAGATCAAGCTTGATAAGTCCTATGATTTCGTTGAATACTACGGCAAGGGACCGGAAGAAAACTATCGCGACAGAAACAACGGAGCGTATACGGATCTTCATTATGCCAAGGTTGGATCGAATCTGACACCTTACCTTGTTCCGCAGGAAGCAGGTAACCGTACCGATGTGCGTTACGCTTTCGTAACCGACAAGGACGGCCACGGATTCATGTTTGCGGCTCAGTCCGGAACCTTTGAACTTGGATTCCTGCCTTACAGCGCATTCGAAATCGAAAATGCCCTTCATATCGATGAACTTCCGGAGCGTAATTACTCCTGGATCCGCATCATGGCAGGCCAGATGGGCGTTGGAGGCGATGACTCCTGGGGCGCACCCGTGCAGTCGCAGTTCACACTTGATGCAACCAAGGACATGGAACTCAAATTCACGATATTGCCACTGTAAATTACGGTTTAAACGATTAGCTATTGAATGTGAAGTACGCCTCCGGAACGAGCAAATAGTAGTCGAATGATATGTTCACACGAACTGCAAAAAGTTTCTCGTGGTCCGGCCTCCGCTCCGGGCAAGCTAACTGCTAACTGCGTCTAGGCTTCGTGACGTGTTCACGCAATCGTAGTTCTCACGTTCGAAGCCAAGACTCCGTAAGCAGTGGATCTTCCCTCAGCTCCCGGCCTAATCACCACTCAAAATCTTTTTGAGCTTCGTGTTCGCTTACGTATTTCATCAACTAAGATCTCTCGACTTCACTACGTTTCGCTCGAGATGACATTAGTGCGAGGAAGGCCAGAACAATTTCGAACACCTTCGACCGAACCGGAGAGCAAAAGCACCACTGCTCGGAGGTGGCAGGGAGACCCGGTGTGAGAAATTGCTTTCTGGATTCCGAGCACGTATTCTCCATTAGTATTTTAACCTGTAAGATAAACCTGTAATGAAAGGACCCACGTATCATGCGCATTTTAGTCACAGGCGTCAAGGGCCAGCTGGGCCACGACGTCGTCAATGAATGCACCAAAAGAGGCATCGAAGCCATCGGCGTAGATGTCGAAGAAATGGACATCACCGATGCCGCAGCGGTCGATCGCGTCATCACCGAATCCAAGGTCGATGCCGTCATCCACTGCGCTGCCTATACCGCAGTCGACATGGCCGAAGATAATCCCGAGGTCTGCCGCAAAGTCAACGTCGGAGGCCCCGGCAATATAGCCAAGACCTGCAGCAAGCTTGGCATCAAGATGCTCTACATCAGCACCGAATATGTATTTAACGGCGAAGGAGTACGCCCCTGGGAGCCGGAAGACAAGCCTGCACCCTTAAGCGTGTACGGCCAGTCCAAGTACGACGGCGAGCTTGAAGTGCAAAAGAATCTGGATAAGTACTTCATCGTGCGTATTTCCTGGGCCTTTGGCTTAAACGGCAAGAACTTTGTCCGCACCATGATCAATCTTTCCAAGACCCGTAACGAATTAAACGTGGTCAACGACCAGATCGGCTCACCTACCTATACCCTTGATGTAGCCGTAGCTCTTGTCGACATGATCCAGACCGATAAGTTCGGAATCTACCACGTCACCAACGAAAACTGGTGCTCCTGGTACGAGTTCGCCTGTGCCATCTTTAAGGAAGCAGGCATCGACATGAAGGTTAACCCCGTAACAACGGCGGAATACCCTGCAGCCAAGGCCAAACGCCCCATGAACAGCCGCATGTCCAAAGAGAAACTCATCGCCAACGGGTTCAAACTCTTACCCACCTGGCAGGACGCTCTCAAGAGATACATAAACGAGCTTCGGAATTGTGGTGAAATATAAGGCAATCACTATATTTTGTGCGCGTTCAAATGTTCGTTGAGCAATTCGGTCAAAATTTCATGCGCTATCAAAAGTGAAATTTTGTAAAAATGACGAAAATGCCATAAACGTGAAAAATCCCTTACTTTCAGGCTTTTTTTCTGCTATAATTGACTCACGCGGGTCAGAAGGGGAGCCCAAGGTATCAGTTGTTTTGAAGTTAAGTAAAGGAGGTTTTCATGTTTCACATTGATGAGTATGTTATGCATGTAACGGGTGGTATTTGCCAGGTTAAGGGTATTTCTCCTTTAGAGATTTCGGGAGCAGACAGAAATCGCAACTATTACCTGTTGGTACCGATCCGGGACAAGAGCGGTAAGGTCTATGTTCCGGTTGACAATGATCTGTGCGTGCGTAAAGTCATCACCAGAAGTGAAGCAGACGACCTTATTAAAGAGATCCCTTCCATCGAGGAGATCGAGATAGATAACGACAAGCTTCGCGAAGTACGTTACAAGGAAGCCATTAAGGGCTGCAATCCCAAGGATCTTATCAAACTGTTAAAGAATCTTAACCACAGACGCGTTAACAGGATCCGCGAGGGAAAGAAGACCACGGCCACCGACGAGAAGTACTTCAAGATAGCCGAAGACAATCTTTTGAATGAACTTGCTTTTGCACTCGGCAAGGAAAAGAACGAGATGCGTTCCATAGTTCTCGGCATCATCGAGAACCCCGTATAGCATTAAATAAGCGCTCGGTTATTAAACCGGGCGCCTTTTTTATTTCCTGCCATCCTGAGGAGCATTGCGACGAAGGATCCCCTCAGGGTAATCCTTATCCTACTCCGCTCTCTGCAGATAAGCTCTTATCTGAATCGTGTTAAAATCATCGTAGTAGTAAGTGATATTGGGCTCATACCCCTCGGCCTTTTCATAGGAGATCATGAGCCTGTCCGAACCGTTTCGGATGTTGTAGATCTTTAACTTACCCTGAGTGACCGTTCCGTTTGAATACGATTCCTCGAAGTAGGAACCTTCTTCTCCGTAATACCAGCAGTCCGTATCAGGAAAAAGAACATGCACCGCAATGATGCCTTTATCCGTAACCGTGATCTCCAGTGTTCCGTCAAGGTCTGAGTTTGAATCCGTGCGCCAGGTGCCTGCCCAGTCAAGCTTTGTTTCCATGAAAGGCTTTCCGCTTAAATAAACAGGTCCTTTGTAAGTAATGAAATCTTCCTCGGATACTTCTTTTACCACGTCCTTAACCGTACCCATGGCAATAAGGTCATCTTCCGAAAGATCCTCGGCATCAGCCTTCTGATAATAAAGAAGGTATTTGTCGCCGGCGGTGATGAGGTTGCAAAGATCAGGTGCCGAAACTGTTGTAAAATAAGCGGTATCCGAAGCAAAGGTGCTTCCATCGTCAAACTTGGTCTTGTAGTGCTCCCAATCGTCGCCCTTTGGAACGATGGCGGTTGATTCGTTGGAATAGAAGTTGGCCTGTAAATGCAGGTCAAAGGTTGTAAGCTCAAACTCCGTGATGGGGTCTTCACCCGCTTCGGGCTCAGGAACCTCGATGCCGCGTGCCGCGAATTCCTCCTGAGGAATGACTTCCGTGATCTCTTTGCCAATCTGAATCAGAAACTGGCGGTCTGAATTGGAATGAACGTCATCGGAAACAAGCCCCTTGCACTGTTCACCGCTTACTACAAAAAGAATCTGATCACTTCCCGCTTTGTAGATGGAAACCTCAGCCTTATTCTCAAAGGCAGGCTCCTCCGGCTCCTCGGAAACGGAAGCGGCAGCAGATCCTGACGAGGATTTGCCTGTATTGTCAAGGGAAAGTCCGTCGGTGCCGCCACAGCCGACAGAACAAATGACCATTGCGGTCAACAGCCCGTATGCAAGCAGATTTTTTGTGAATTTACACATAAAATTACCTCCCGAGCATATTATACTCAGGAGGTAGTATACAATACAAGTCTTAACGGATAATAATGCAGGACTTACTGCACTTCCCAGGTGGTTCCTTCTCTGGTGTCCTTGATGGCGATTCCCTTGGCTGCAAGCTCATCGCGGATGGCATCTGCGGCTGCGAAGTCTTTGTTCTTTTTCGCCTCCTTACGTGCCTCGATGCGCTCCAGGATATATTTCTCAAGCTCGGGATCAACTGCGGCCTTCTCGGCTTCGGGAAGGGGCTTGTCAAGATCAAGGCAGAGCACGGAGTCGAAATCCTTGATAAGTGCTGCCTTGGTGGCGTTGTCCGTATCTGCTTTCAGCATGTCGTAAAGTACGGTAAGTGCAAAAGAAGTATTAAGGTCATTGCCCAGTGCATCGATGAACTTGTTTTTAAACTCATCGAACACGCCCTGGTTTACTGCGCCGTTTCCTGCTTCGGAAACGATCTTGGAAGTCGATTTGCGAAGCTTCTCGTAAGCTGACGCCGTGTTTGCGAGAGTGTCATAGGAGAACTCAAGGGGCTTGCGATAATGGCTCTGTAAGCAGAACATTCTGTATACCAGAGGATTGAAGCCCTTTCCTTCGAGGGTCGAAACCGTCAGGATATCGCCCTTTGACTTACTCATCTTGCCGTTCTTGTCATTTAAGTGGTTTACATGGAACCAGTAATTGCACCACTTGTGTCCGAGGTAGGATTCGCTCTGTGCGATCTCGTTGGTGTGGTGAGGGAAGATATTGTCAACACCGCCGCAGTGGATATCAAG
>JAILHY010000153.1 GCA_024695575.1 Lachnospiraceae bacterium | reverse complement strand
GGTGGTTGTCTTGCCGGTTCCCGGCCCACCGGTTATGATCGAGACTCCCGAGCCAACAGCCCGTGCCACCGCTTCCCGCTGTCTTTCGTCAAGTCCCGCTCCGCTCTTGTCGGAAAGCTTGTCTATTTCCCGAAGCAACGCTCCTTCTTTAAAGGCATTTCCGGTAAGATCCACCGCAAGAGTCCTTAACATTCCCGCACAGGATTGCTCCGTATAGTAATTGGTCGCGGAATAAACCGCATCATTTCGCACTATGAGTTTTCTTTCCGCCGTAAGGTTCGCGATCTGAGGTTTGACTGCATCCCCCGGTACCCCCAGCAGTTCAGCCGCAAAAGAAACCAGCTCCTCAACCGGAAGATACAGATGCCCCTGACTCATGGCAAGGGAAAGAGAATACACTATCCCGCTTCGAATCCTGTAATCGCTGTCTGCCTTGATCCCAAGTTCCGCTGCGATGTTGTCCGCAGTTTTAAAGCCGATACCGTTTATATCTTCTGCCAGTTTGTAGGGATTTTCTTTCAGAATGTTATAGATCTCGTCCCGATAAAAGGTGTAGATCCTGATGGCCAGCTCGTTCCCGATACCGTATTTGCCAAGAAAGATCATGGCATCCCTGTAGCCTTTCTTTTCGGAAACAGTAATTGCGATCTCCCTTGCCTTCTTAAGAGTGATGCCCTTTATCTTGGCAAGCCTCTCCGGCTGCCTTTCAAGAACGTCAAAGGTTTCTTTACCGAATTCCGCTACGATACGGCCTGCAAGTGTGGGTCCGATACCTTTGATTATGCCGGAACCCAGATATCGCATTATTGCCGCCTCATCATCGGGATGAGTTTCGCGATAGGTTTTCATTTTGAACTGTCTGTCGTAAACCGGATGAACCGTCCATTCTCCGGTAAGCTCCAGCATTTCTCCTTCGGAAACCGGACCGAAATTACCGACAACGGTTTCTTCACCGCTGTCGGTAACAAATGAAAACACTGTATATCCGTTTGAATTGTTCTGGAAAATTATGGATGAAATATAGCCCTTTAAAGTATCCATTTAAGAATCACAAATTATAATTGCGTTTCATCTGCTCGTAGAGCATCTGTGCAAGTCCCAGACTTTCTTTTTCCGTGGACTGTTCCGCAATATTCTGAATGAGATTATCCTTGTAGAAATCCACAAGGGTTGAGGTAGAGCCGGATTCAAACTCATCCTTGCCCACCGTCTTGGACATTTCCTTAAAGCACTGCTCCAGGAAGTATGCTTCGAATTTCTTGCATGCCGCCATCAGCTCCTCGTCGGTAGCCTTGGAGTAGTCCTTCTTAAGATTGATGTCACCGGCGGATCCGGTCTGCTTGGACGCGGTATCCTGTATGTACTGGTTATAAAGAGATGTTATGTCCATTGTTTATTACCTTAAATTATTGGCCTGCTGGAGCATTTCGTCTGAAGCGGTGATAGCCTTGGAGTTGAGTTCGTAAGCTCTCTGGGCGGTAATGAGGTTAACCATTTCATCAACGACCTGAACGTTGGAACCTTCGATGTATCCCTGTGAAATCTTGGTACGATCCAAAGCCGCATCGGTAGCTTCGTTTCGGGGCTGACCGCTGGCTGCGGACTGTACGTACAATCCGGAATCGCTCTTTTCAAGACCCGCGGGATTGCTGAACTGATAGATACCAAAGGTTATTCCCAGAGGCTGAGGCTGGTTTGCTTCGTCAGGATAGCAGAACTGCCCGTCGTGGGTTACCGTTATCTTGGATACTACATACTCAGGGCCGAAAGAAATAGGCTGTCCTGTGGAATCAAGTACGGGAAGTCCATCTGCATTGGCAAGCATAACGCCGCCTTCTCTGTTGATAGCCCAGTTGAAATTGCCGCTGCGGGTATAGTAGGTGTTGCCGTCTTCGCCCTGCACGGAAAAGAAGCCCTTTCCCGAAAGACCGAAGTCTGTTTCATTGGCACTTGCAAGGAGCGCACCGTCCGTGAAAATAGATGTGATCGACGCGTTACGAACGCCAAGTCCCACCTGCGCTCCAACCGGCTTATTCTCGCCGTTGGCCGTTGTTGTTTTTGTCTGAATTGTCTGGTATAAAAGCGATTTAAATCCGTTTACCTCGGTTTTATAGCCGGCTGTGTTAACGTTGGACAGGTTGTGTGCAATCGTGTCAACGTTGGTCTGCTGCGCGCGCATTCCTGTTGCTGCAGTCCATAAGCTTCTTACCATAGCGGGCTCCTTTCCGATGGTGCCTTGGGCACCTGTTTATTTATCCAAGCCTTCCAAGCTGTGTGGAGGCAATTTCAAGCGTATTGTCGATGGATTTGATTATCTTCTGGTTGCTCTCGTACTGTCTGGTGATGGCAATAAGATCGACCATCTCGGTAACTATATTGACATTAGACATTTCCAGATAGCCGGAATGTACCTTGTAATCAGCGTTCTTGTAGGTTGCGCCTTCAACAGGCTCAAGCAGGTTCTCGCCGTACTTCTTAAGATAATTGTAATCCTCGAAATCAGTGATACGGATCTGGGAAATGAGCGCATCATCCTGGAAGATATTACCGCGCTCGTCAATAACGGTGTCCTTGACGGGATCAAGCTGAATACGGCCGTCAGTACCCATTACAAAGTCGCCGTCCTTGGTCACAAGGTAGCCTTCCTGTGTAAGAGTAAACTCACCGTCTCTTGTATATTTGGTTGATGTTTCGCCTGCTTTGTTGGTAAATTCGATGGTAAAGAAACCTTCACCCGATAATGCCAGATCAAAGGTATTGTCGGTGATCTTGAAAGATCCCTGGCTGTAATCGGTGTAATTCTCACCGATCTTAACGCCGGGCTGATTGAATCCAATATTCCTGGGAATATTGGGGGCTTCCGATGAATCTTTGAGCTTATATGCAAGAAGTGCATCGAAGGACTGGCTGGTGGAGCCTTCCTTCTTAAAACCTACGGTAGTGGAATTGGCAAGGTTATTGGTCAGCGTATCCATGCGATGCTGCTCGTTGATCATGCCTGTATATGCCGTGTATAAACCCTTAACCATGCCTGTTCCTCTCTTTAATGACCGTTAATCTTCTCTGTAGCCGGCAAGGTACTCTACGTACTTGCCTGTTCCGATGGCAACCGCTGTCATGGGATCTTCGGCTGTCATGGTGGTAATTCCCGTCTTGTCACAGATGAGATCCTCAAGTCCGCGAAGCAAGCTGCCGCCGCCGGTCAGGACGATACCTCTGGCTCCGATATCGGCTGCAAGTTCCGGAGGGGTCTTCTCAAGCACGGCACGGATGGCATCCACGATCTTAAGACATGTATCCTCAAGTGCTTCACGCATCTCCTCCGACGAAACCTTAACGGTTACGGGGAGTCCGCTGACTACGTGCTTACCGCTGACGGGATAGTACTCTTCCTCAGCTCTCTTGAATGCACAGCCAATCTTGATCTTAACATCCTCGGCTGTTCTGTCACCGATAAAGAGATTGTATTTGGATCTCATGTATCTGACTATTGCGCTGTCAAAGTCATCGCCCGCTATCTTGATGGAAGCACTCTCAACCGTACCTCCGAGAGATATAACGGCTATATCGGTGGTACCTCCGCCGATATCAACTATCATGTTGCCGCAGGGCTTGGCAATGTCGATACCTGCGCCGATAGCTGCCGCAATGGGCTCTTCGATGATTAATACCTCCCTGGCACCTGCCTGATAGGTAGCATCCTCAACTGCTTTCTTCTCAACTTCGGTAACTCCGCTGGGCACGCATACCGCAATGCGGGGTTTACGGAAAGTTCTGCGGCCAAGAGCCTTCTGAATGAAGTGCTTCATCATCTTCTCTGTGACCGTATAATCAGAAATAACACCCTGGCGTAACGGTCTTATCGCTACGATATTCCCGGGTGTCCTTCCCAACATCAATCTGGCATCCTCGCCGATTGCCTTATATTTCTGTGTATCTCTGTCATAAGCGACTACTGAAGGCTCTTTTAAAACAACGCCCTTGCCTCTGATATAAACAAGTACGCTGGCCGTTCCGAGGTCGATTCCCATATCTGTGTACTGCATAATATTCCCTCTTGTCTAAAAAAATCTAGAGTAAATTATATCCTATTACTCCGACAAATAAAAGGGATTTTGAAAAAAATATATTTTTCGTACACTTCAGTATATATATCGGAGTTTCGTGATAATTTATTTAGCATTTTTTTGAAACTTTTTCGTTTCCTTGATGGCCTGGGCTATAAATGCGCCGGTAGCGGATTCTTTTACCTTGGAAACCTCCTCGGGGGTACCCTTGGCGATAACACGTCCGCCCGCATCGCCACCCTCGGGGCCCATATCGATTATATAGTCGGCGGTCTTGATTACATCGAGGTTATGTTCGATGACGATCACAGTGTTGCCGTTCTCTACAAGGCGCTGAAGGATCTCGCAAAGACGACGCACATCCTCAAAATGAAGTCCCGTGGTGGGCTCATCCAGGATATAGATGGTGCGTCCGGTGCTTCGGCGGCTTAATTCCGTAGCAAGCTTTACACGCTGCGCCTCGCCTCCCGATAACTGAGTGGAAGGCTGTCCCAGTTTGATATAACCAAGGCCTACCTCATTGAGAGTCTTGATCTTGTCACGTATGGAAGGCACGTTTTCAAAGAAAGTAACCGCTTCCTCCACCGTCATGTCAAGGACATCATAGATGGACTTACCCTTGTAAAGTGCCTCAAGAGTCTCACGGTTGTAGCGCTTTCCGCCGCAGACCTCACAGGGAACGTAAACATCGGGAAGGAAGTTCATTTCGATCTTGATGATACCGTCACCCTGGCAGGCTTCGCATCGGCCACCCTTTACATTAAAGCTGAAACGACCCTTCTTGTAACCTCTCTCCTTTGCCTCCTTGGTACTTGCAAAAAGATCTCTGATGCTGTCAAAGACACCCGTATATGTTGCGGGATTGGACCTTGGAGTACGTCCTATGGGAGACTGGTCAATGTCGATTATCTTGTCTAACTGTTCAAGACCCTCCATGGAATCAAATTTCCCGGGAATGGTATGTGCTCTGTTTAAAACCTTGGACAGGTATTTGTTAAGGATCTCGTTGGTAAGGGAGCTCTTTCCGGAACCCGAAACACCCGTCACGCAGGTAAGAACGCCCAGAGGGAAATCCACGTCTATGTTTTTAAGGTTGTTTTCTTTTGCTCCTCGCACGGTAATATAACCGGTCGGTTTACGACGGCTGCCGGGGATGGGGATATACTTTCGTCCGCTTAAATACTGGCCGGTAATGGACCGGTCACAGGCCATGATCTCCTGAGCGGTTCCCTGAGCCACGAGAGTTCCGCCGTTAACTCCCGCGCCGGGGCCGATATCTATGATATGGTCGGCTTCCATCATGGTCTCGGCGTCGTGTTCCACCACCAGCACGGTGTTTCCGAGATCCCGTAAATGCTTAAGGGTCTTAAGGAGCATCCCGTTATCCCGCTGGTGAAGGCCAATGCTGGGCTCATCCAGAATGTAAGTAACGCCTACAAGGCCTGACCCTATCTGGGTAGCAAGCCTTATACGCTGCGCCTCGCCTCCGGACAAAGAAGCCGTAGCTCTTGCCAGGGTAAGATAAGAAAGTCCCACGTCCTTAAGGAATGTGACTCTGGCGTTGATCTGTTCAAGAACCTGTCGGCCTATGAACTTCTGCTGATCGGACAGTTGGATGGAATCAAGGAATTCAAGCAGTTTCTCTATGGAAAGATTGGTGATCTCGTATATGTTCTTGTCGCCAACGGTAACAGCCAGAGATTCGCGTTTAAGGCGCATGCCGTTACACTCCGTACAGGGAGTGATGGACATAAAGGACTCGTACTCCGCCTTGGCAGATTCCGAGAAGGTTTCACGATACCGCTGTTCACTCAGTCTTAGGATCCCTTCGAAGGTTACGTCATACTGTCCGCGGCCACGCTGGCTTGTATACTCGATCTTGAACTTTTCGCCGCCGTTACCGTACCAAAGAAGGTTCTTTACTCTCTCGGGATAATCCTTAAAAGGCGTATCCATGCTGAATCTGTATAGCTTGGCAAGTGACTGGAATATTGCCCCGGTCCAGGTTCCCGGATCCGTAACGGACTTCCAGCCGTTCATTGCGATTGCGCCTTCATTCAAAGAAAGGTTTTCATCTGGAATGATGAGTTCCTTTGAAAACTCCATCTTATAACCGAGTCCCGCGCACTTGGGGCAGGCACCGAAGGGGTTGTTGAATGAAAAGCTTCGGGGCTCTACCTCCGCTATAGATATGTCACAATCAGGGCATGCGAAATTGGTGGAAAAAGAAAGTTCCTCTCCGTCCACCACATCAATATTCACAAGCCCTTCCGCCAGATTAACCGCGTTCTCGACGGAGTCTGTGAGTCGCTTCTGCATTTCTTCCTTGATCACAAGACGGTCGATTATCACGTCAATGTTGTGCTTTATGTTCTTATCAAGCTTGATCTCTTCCGAAAGATCAAACTGGCTTCCGTCGATGCGCACGCGGACATATCCGCTCTTAGATGCCTTCTCAAGAAGCTTCTCGTGCATTCCCTTCTTTCCCCTGACCACAGGAGCAAGCACCTGGATCTTGGTACCCATGGGAAGCGCCGTGATCCTGTCCACGATCTGATCAACGGTCTGACGGTTGATGACGCGACCGCAGTTTGGACAGTGAACTATTCCGATCCTCGCATAAAGAAGCCTGAAATAGTCATAGATCTCCGTAACGGTTCCCACTGTGGAACGAGGGTTGCGGTTGGTGGATTTCTGGTCGATGGAAATAGCGGGTGAAAGTCCCTCTATCCGCTCCACGTTAGGCTTCTCCATCATTCCAAGGAACTGTCTTGCGTAAGAAGAAAGTGACTCCATGTAACGCCTCTGTCCCTCGGCATAAATGGTATCAAAAGCAAGGGAGGACTTGCCCGAACCTGACAGTCCTGTCAGAACTACCAGCTGATTTCTGGGTATGTCCACGCTTAAATTCTTCAGATTGTGTTCGCAGGCGCCACGTACCTTGATGACGTCCGACTTTTTAAGTATCTTCTGTTCCATTATGATTCCTCTTGATCACCGACAATGCCATTAACGGAGCCGCAGCCAGCACAGGTAACGTGTACCTTGCAAGACATATGGGTCCCAGGAACAAAGTCAGCATATAAAACAGACAAACAAGCGCGATGGCTGTTCCCGTTTTTCTTTTTAATAATATTGACATGAACAATGCGGTAAGGCAGATCCAAAATGGAAGCCCTCTTGAAAACAGTATAAAACTGCTGCCCTGTGCTATCCGATGAAACAGATTGTACACCGGATCCAGCAAGCCCGCTCTTTCAAAGGAGTAATACGGGTCCTCAAAAATAAAATCTTCCACATAAGGAGATGATGTATATGGCTCATAGGACTTGGCGCGCACATACCAGTAGGGGCTGTACTGGGAAAGATAAGCTGTCACGTATGTGCCGGGATATTTAACTCCGAGCCCTGCCCACAGTCTGATAAATCCTGCCTTGTCCCGCTTGAACCCGTCATTGTTAAATGTCGTCTTCAAGGGGTCTGAGATACGCGGGTTATATTTCCCGACTATATCCAAACCTATATATCTGTCAACCAATTCTCTTTCTTCCGCCGTGAAGGAATCGCCGTGTTCGCTGTACGCACGTCCTATCTGCTGGATGGGAACGCTTAACATTTCTTTGGCATCGGATTTAGGAATTCCGAGCACTCCGAAAAAGAATGCATTTGTAAGCATCAAGCCTGCCAGAACCGATACCGATGTGATCACGATCCGCTTCCTATCCCCTGCTACAGTAATGAACAGTATCACCGCAACAGGCACAAGAGCATAGATCATATTGTTCCTGAACATGCAGGCAAGTAACAATGTGATGACCACATAAGGGATTCTTTTCCCTTCGCATATGAATGAAAGTGCCAGCACAAAGAAAACCGTGCACCACACATCCTTGGTAGGAGAAAAGGAAAACAGTGCAAATGTCGGATTAAGCAGGAAAAAGAAAAGGGTAAGAACCGTAACAAAATCGTTCCTAAGTACCTTATCTGCGCATACTACAACTCTTCCGAGTGCAAAAGAAAAGGCAATTATCTGCAGGATACTGTAAACAGCTATACCTTTGGCAAATCCTCCCGTAATCCCTTCGATCCACCTGCAAAGTCCCCACAGATATGTATGAAGTAAAGGATGATGCCCTGTAAGTTCCTCAACTCCCGCGATCATCCTGTTCTGCTGGATCATGTCGTAGCACCAGGTCCCGGGATAGTACGAAATAAAAACAATCCCGTAGCATACCATCAAAAGAACTGCAGGTACAAAGGATTTACGCAGAGCATCGGGAATAAGCCTTCTGCTCCCGACGGTATGTTTATCAAGGAAAACAAGCAGGAAAAACAACAATGCCACGATACCCGCAAACAGTACCGGCGAAGAATAAAATGCCTTCCGGTAAGACTTGATCGTAGCCAAAGAAGGCATTGTATCGCAGTCAAATATTACGTTGCCAATCAGTAAAAGTACAATGAATACAAGGCTGAAGCAAATCGATGCAACAAGATATTTAACATATTGCCGGTTTAACTTTCCGCCTTTTCTGTTCGTTATTGCCTTCATTACATTCTTTCTGTCCGGTTATCAGTCATCATAAGTCAGCAGTTCCTGGCGCACTTCGGCAAGCCTGTCGCGAAGAGCGATGGCCTCTTCAAAGTTAAGCTCTGCTGCCGCTTTCTTCATCTTCTTTTCGAGACTGGCCGCTTCTTTTTCAAGTTCAGCCCTGCTCATGGACTCGGCATCAACCTTAATCTCTCTTAAAGACTCGGCCTTGCCCGAAATAGTAATAATGTCGCGGACCGCCTTCTTGATGGTGGTGGGCGTGATCCCGTGTTCCTTGTTGTACTGCTCCTGTATCGTACGACGACGCTTGGTCTCATCGATACAGATTTGCATGGATTCGGTAACGGTGTCTGCATACATCACCACGTGGCCCTCCGAGTTACGGGCCGCACGACCGACGGTCTGGATCAAAGACGTGGCGGATCTTAAGAATCCTTCCTTGTCTGCATCAAGAATTGCAACAAGAGCGATCTCGGGAATATCCAGACCCTCTCTCAAAAGGTTGATACCTACCAGCACGTCAAACTTGTCAAGACGCATATCTCTGATTATCTTACTTCGTTCCAGCGTGTCAATATCGGAATGAAGGTACTGAACACGGATACCTATTTCCGAAAGATATCCTGTAAGATCCTCAGCCATCTTCTTGGTAAGGGTGGTAACAAGGACCTTGCCTCCCTTGTCGGTGGTTCGCCTGATCTCACCCACAAGATCATCCACCTGCCCCGTAACGGGACGTACATCTATCGGCGGATCAAGAAGTCCCGTAGGCCTTATGATCTGCTCTGTACGCATGAGTTCGTGATCCGCTTCATAATCTCCGGGTGTAGCGGATACAAACATCATCTGATCGATGCGGGACTCAAACTCCGTAAAGTTAAGGGGCCTGTTGTCAAGGGCGGAAGGCAGTCTGAAGCCATAGTCCACCAGTGTAGTCTTACGGGATCTGTCCCCCGCATACATGCCCCGAACCTGCGGAAGCGTAATATGTGACTCATCCACGATAATGAGAAAATCATCGTCAAAGTAATCCAGCAGACACTTGGGCGGTTCCCCGGGAGCCGTGCCCGCAAGATGCCTTGAATAGTTCTCGATTCCGGAACAGATTCCGGTCTCTCTTAGCATCTCCACGTCAAAGTTGGTGCGCTCCGCTATTCGCTGCGCCTCAATGAGCTTGTCCTCGGATTTAAAGAATTTAATCCGCTCGTGTAATTCCTCTTCGATGGCGTTGCAGGCCCTGACAAGAGTATCCTGCTCCACAACATAATGGGACGCAGGGAAAAGCATGATATGCTCCGGAGTGCGGATAACCTTACCCGTAAGCGCATCAAGTTCCGTGATCCTGTCGATCTCATCCCCGAAGAATTCGATCCTGACCATATAATCCACCCCGTGGAACGAGGTAGAAGGAACAACCTCCAGCACATCGCCGTGTACCCTGAAGTTGTTACGTGATAATACCATTTCATTGCGGGTATACTGAATGTTAATAAGTCCCCGTATCACATCATCCCTGTCAATCTGCTGTCCGCGCCTTAATGACAAAGATAGAGCCTTGAACTCCTTGGGTGAACCCAGACCGTAAATGCAGGAAACCGAAGCTACCACAATAACATCCTTACGTTCCGTGAGGGATGCGGTGGCAGAAAGCCTCAGTCTGTCGATCTCGTCGTTGATGGACGAATCCTTCTCTATATAGGTGTCAGACTGGGGAATATAAGCCTCGGGCTGATAGTAATCGTAATAGGATACAAAATACTCCACAGCGTTCTCCGGAAAGAATTCCTTCATCTCCGAATAGAGCTGGCCGGCAAGAGTCTTGTTGTGACTAATGATGAGGGTAGGCTTGTTAAGCTCGGCTATGACGTTGGCCATGGTAAAGGTCTTACCTGATCCCGTCACGCCAAGAAGGGTCTCAAACTGGTTGCCCTGTTTGAAACCCTCTACAAGTTCTTTTATAGCCTGTGGCTGATCGCCGGTAGGCGCATATTCGGAATGTAACTTGAAATCCATGCTGAAAAAATCCTCTTATGAACGTATTTCTATACTAATCTACAGGGAAACAATCCACAAGAGAACAAAATATTAAACTTTAACGAACTATCCTTATATCCGTGAGAGCCACCTGATCTCCCGAAAGTGACAGGTAAACCTCCTGATTTCCTTCAGGAAACGTGGTGATCGCTCTTATGTATATACCAAAGTTTTCCGTGGTTGTAATAAGCTTGTTTCCGCTTCTGTCAAAGTTGACCTTGCACTCCATGCCCCGCTTGTTAACGGCCTTCCACTCATCCCAGCCCATGAAGTTACGATCCTTGTCGGTGTGGATCTGATTCTTTACTTGGCTGTCGGATTCCCAGTTCTCTCCGTCAAAACGTATCAGTGCAAACTCTCTGTATCCGGGGCCGTTCACCTGACCGTTCTCCGAATAGAAAAGAACAACAAAGGGACAATGCCAAAGAAGGCTAGCGGTAGGAAGACTCATGGTATGGAACGTAACCTCCATCTCGCCGTCTATGCGGATTCCTTCGGTGCATGCGCTACGATAGCCGTCCACCTGAACATTAGGCACATCACCTTCCATACGGTCGATATAACTTACTTTTTCGGCGATCCTCGGAATGTAACCCTCGCCTATCTCACGCTCCGTCTGTTCAAGCCTTATATCCTTTATATCGCAGTTCTCTCCCGTAAGCGCGGCGTAAACAAATCTGGAACTGTCCGGAAGGGCAACGATGACCCTGTGTACCCTGCGCCCGTCATCTATTGTGATAAGCGCATGATCTTCGTACTTGACGAATTCCATCTCGTATATCCTGCCGGCTGAAGTTTCTTCTGCAACGGAAGAAGAATCGTATTCCCTGGTTTCCACCTTGATATTCCGTGCCGAAGTCGCAACCGTATGTCCGTCAAGCCAGACTTCACCGTATTCAAGGTAATTGAAAGCGGCAATGACCTGTTCCTCCGTATGCACGCAACCATCCAGCGAATCAAAAAGAATCAGGGTAGGAATTCCCTTTATTTCACCTTCACCCGCAGTGGAAACAGAACGGATATGAAGTTTCGAGATTGATGTACTTATGAGAACTCCGGCCGAAACCGTTCCTCTGTACTCTTCACACGAAAGCTCGCTCTGATCCGTAAGTTCCTTGGCCTCAACCTGCTCACGCATGGTAAATTCGGCATCCAGATCAATGAGGTGCTGCATGTATCTGGCATATTCAGGATCAAACTGCGTTCCGGCGCCTTTGATGATCTCTTCGCGAACATGCTGCTGGGGCATAGCTTCGCGGAAACTCCTGCTTGAAGTCATGGCATCATAGGCATCCGCAACAGCTACTATCCTTGCAAACTCAGGAATTTCCTTCCCTTTAAGTCCTTCGGGGTATCCTGTACCGTCATAGCGTTCATGATGGTAACGGGCCACAACGCTCAGATGCGGAAATTCGGTTATACTCGAAAGGATCTCGGCGCCGAGTGCGGAATGCTGCTTGACCAGCGCATACTCCTCGCTCGTGAGTTTTCCCTTCTTTGTAATGATACCCTCGTGAATACCAACCTTGCCTACATCATGTAAGAGTCCGGCATAATATACCTTGTCGCAATCTTCCTGGCTAAGTCCCTTAAGCTCCGCAAGCTTCCTTGCGTATTCCGCCACACGGGTCGAATGTCCCTGAGCATGTCTGTCCTTGGCATCGATAGACGAAACCAGTGCCTTGGCTGTCTGATCAAAAAGTCGCTGGGCAGCCGCCTGTTCTTCTTTCAGATAATTGATGGTGATATCGTTGGCCCGCTTTACCGTAGCGTTCATATCTATGAGAGCAAACAGGAAAAGAAGAATGGCCATTCCAACGGTAGTCACGTTGGTAATGGAAATACCGTAAAAGAAAATCTGTACGATGGATGCCACGATGGGCGCCCCGGCAAAAAGAAGCATTGACCAGAAAGCAAGTCCGCTTATGACCTTTTGGTACTGGACGATCAATGTAATCTGCATAAGAGAGGCAATGAGCGGAAAAACGTAGCAAAGCACGAAGAGGTCAGATCTCTGATAAAGATTGTTTTCATCAAATGTGTAATAAAGTCCCGTAAACTGGGAAATCACCAGAATGAGCTCGCCGATGGTGACCAGTATCTCGACTGCTTTAATGCGTTTCGGAAGAACGGAAAGCTTACCGCCTGACCTTAAAAGATCAGCCATATAGAGGTTAAAAGCGCGGAGCAGTTCTAGGGTCATAAGATACACAATGAAATTGCATATCCTGACCATGTAGAATCCCGTGGTGCTCGTATCTCCGCGGTATATATAAGCAAACCTGTCCGCAAAAAGAAGGATCGCCGCGTAAGCCTCCATGAGCATCAGCGAGAATCTGCGCCGTTTGCTCTCATTGCCCATGAGCGCTGCAAACAGAGCAGTGATGGCACACATACTGCCCAGTCCAAGCATTATATTCAGTTGATGGGCTCTGATTAACTCAACCATTTGAATCTACTCTCCGGCAGAAATACGCCGGTGCGATTATTTATGGAGCATGAAATATTCGTGAAGTTTCTCCAAAAGTTCTTCCTTGCCGATGGTCTTTAGGAAATAGCCCTCCGGTTTAAGAGCAACTACCGCCATAACGCTTTCTTTGTCACTCTTTCCCGTAAGGAACATAACGGGAATATCCTTGGTCTCGTGATCGCTCCGAAGCATCTCAAGCACCTGCGGGCCTGTCGTAACCGGCATCTCATGATCAAGAAGAATGAGATCCGCCTTGTTCTTCCCAAGCCACTTGATGGCCTGAAGTCCGGAGTTTGCCATGGAAACCTTATAATGCTCCTTAAGCCACTCACGAACCATTCCGAGATAATTGGTGTCATCGTCAACAATTAAGATGCGCTTTCGGAATTCACCGGCCTCAACCTTGGCAAAAAGCTCATGAACCGCCGCTATATAAGCCTCGTTATCCAAAGGGCGCGTAAAGGTCTTGTAAACCACGTTGCCCGGGATCCTGTCGATAAGGCCCTTAATATCCTGCGCCTCACCTATTGGAATGATATGCTTGTCTTCCTCCGACAGCTTGTCAATAAGGAATCTGACAGTCTTGTCACTTGGAAATCTGCCCTCGTCCATGTAAAGCGTAACCAGACTTGTGCCTGCCCACTTTGCATTAATGGCATCGACGGTCCACTCCACAAACTCGCAGGTGAAGCCCGAATCCTTTATCTTTTTCAAAAGAACCCTTATGAGAAATGTTTCTTTTTCCCCTATTACCATCACTTTGTTTGCCATACCCACTCCTTAACACCCTTATTTGCAGAACATTTCCTCAAGTTTGTCCCACTCGAAAGCCTTTAACCCCTTTTCAAGCTCGGTAAACTTTAAAGCATCCTCTTCAGGCAGCCTGTATGCCTTGACCTGATCGATGATCATCTCTACCGAATCGTAGTCCATCTGGGGAATGACTTCCTTCAGAGCTTCGTATGCTTCATTCAGTTCACTTTCGGGGATCGGTGCTTTATCCTGATCGTTATCTCCGTCACCAAGCTTCGAAAGTTTCTCTTTATAAGCCCTGAAATCCGTCATGAGCTTCTCTGTATTGGCTTTGATAAAGTTCATATCCTCTTTCTTGCCCGCTTCTTCGAGTTTCTCGGCAAGAACGGATAATTCTCCCGCACCGACGATCCTTGCTGATGTCTTAAGCGCGTGCACCTTGACGGTGTAAAGCCTTATGTCCCCTGCATTGTAAGCATCTTCAATAACCTGTGCATTATGTTCTATTGTATCATAGAAATCCTTGAGACTGTGAATAAATGTTGTGATACCGCCGGAAGCCTTTATTCCGTCCTCGGTGGAGATACCCTCTACCTCGTTGACCCACATCATGTCCTCAGGGATGGTTTCGGGCTCTATCTCAACATCACTCTCGGACGGCTTCATCATGATATCTTCGGGAAGATGCTTCATGATAGCGCATTCAAGAGCCTTGCTGTCTATGGGCTTAGCAAGATAACCGGTAAAGCCCTTTGATTTGTAAAAGTCTTCTCCGCCGGCCGTTGCATTGGCTGTAAGCGCATATACCGGAAGATCGGGATGTTTCTCCCTTATTCTCTCGCAGGTTTCAATACCGTCCATTCCGGGCATCATATGGTCCAAAAGAACCACATCGAAGGTTCCGTATTTAAGCTTCTCCAGACACTCTTCGCCGCTTGCTGCCGTTGTAACGAATACTTTGGTTGCCTTTAACAGTCCCTTGATGACCGTCAGGTTCATGGGATTATCGTCCACCACCAGAACCTCCGCGTCCGGAGCTATGAATTCAGGCACATAAGGTCCCTTGTGTCCGTCGTCGCTTTCCTCGGAGAATAAACCTATTCCCACCGGATCCACAACCTTCTGTGTAAAGGTAAAAATAAACTCGGAGCCTTCGCCGTATACGGATTCACACCAGAGACGTCCGTTCATCATCTCTGCAAAACGCCTTGAAATATCCAGTCCCAGTCCGGTTCCCTGAATCGCACTGTTCTTCTGCTCATCAAGTCGCTCATAGGCTGTAAAGAGTTTATCAAGATCTTCTTCTTTTACGCCTATTCCGGTATCACGGACCGAAACCTTAAGGCTGCAGACATCGTCCTTTATCTCTTCCACGGAAACCGTAAGGGTGAAACCGCCCATATCCGTGTACTTAACCGCATTGGTAAGAAGGTTTAAGATTACCTGCTTGATCTTGCCCGCATCACCGTACATAAGCCTCGGGAGATCTTCGTCTATGTCCACATCGAAAGTCAGATCCTTCTGATTACTGCGGACTCTTATCATGGTTATGATAGACCTGAAAAGTTCTGCGGAGCTGTAGTCCTGCTCAACCAGATGCATCTTGCCGGATTCGATCTTTGACATGTCAAGCAGGTCATTGATCAAGCCAAGGAGTGACTCGGATGCACGCCTTATATCGAGAGCATAGTTGATGACCGACATAAAGTAGGGCTTGGGAACCCCTGCCGTGTCTTCACGAAGTATCATTTCATCCATGCCCATGATGGTATTGATAGGCGTTCTTATCTCATGGGACATATTTGCCAGGAAGCGGGATTTTGCTGAATTGGCGCGTTCTGCTTCTTCTTTTGCCTGCTGGATCTCCACATACTGCCTGCGGATGATGGTTCCCGTCATTACACGCCAAACGATGAGGCCCACGGTAGCGGCGATAAGCGCGATTATAAGGATACGCACCGCCAAAAGTTCCGTAAGTCTTGGCTGTTTCATTATATCAAAGATCTGATCCTGAAGAACCTCGGTCTTACTTCTGTCAAGCACCTGAACGTGAAGCTTGTAATTACCGTATTCAAGTCCCGTATACTCTAATGCCACCACATCACTCTGTGGAGCCGTGATTCCCAGATCCTTCGTACCCTCAAGGTAGATCCTGATGGTGGGATTGGACAATGAGAAGTCAAGTATCGCAGGCTTGATCTGAATACGGCCGTCGGAAGCCGGGATCGTGTATTTCCCCGTTTCGTCTGCCTTTATCTCATCTCCGTTAAAGGTTATTGAGTTGATACCCAGTATGATCTCTGAATTCTGGTCAAAGTAATGATTGATGTTGACCCGACACACTCCGGATCTTCCCGAAATGTAAAGATTACCCTTATCATCGAGAGCGCTGTAGGCATTGGCCGTTGGAGTGCTGGTCAATCCGTTTGCTATGGTGTAGAGTCTGTAATCCGCCACGGTGTTATTGATCATGTCCGTTCCGTTTACGGTAAATATACCGTAAGAAGAAAGGATCCAGACATCATCATCCGGTCCGAAATACATGTCGAAGTTGTCGTTGTAAGGGAATGAACTTACGGAATAGATTTCTCCATCCTTTAAGTACTGGATGGAGTTGGAAGTTATCAGCCAGTAAACGCCACGCTTTTCATCTTTCTTTATGCGCATTACCACTTCACTGGTAAGACCCTGCTCCAGTCCGATGTGAGTGATGCTGTTATCCTTTTCGATCACGTAGATACCGTCACCGTCGGTTCCTGCCAGAATCTCGCCGTTTTCACCTTCGGCCACCGTCAGGAATACCGTATTCTTGATGCCCTGAGCCGCACCGACCATTCTGACAACGTTTCCGGCCCTAAGGACCGCCACGCCGCCGTTCGTGCCTACGATAACCGAATCATCATCCGTTACAAAGATGCAGCGCACGAAATTGTCTATAAAGGCAGTATCTTTGGTGTAGCCCACTATCCGGTTGTCATTTGTGAGACAGACAAGCCCCAGATTATCGGTGTAGGTTGCGATCCAGAGATTTCCTTCTTTGTCCTTCTCCACGCATCTGATACGTGAGTTTCCTATGTATTCGGTCAGTTCATTCTCTATCGGTTTATAGTTTTCGTCCAGTATTCTTATTCCCTTGTCCGTGCCGATATACATGTAATCCCCGAGTATGCATACCGAGTTTACGGTTTCGGGACTTAAGCCCGCAATTTCCGTGATGTTCTGGAAATTGTTGGTAACTATCTTCATTGCACCCTGTCTTGAAGAGGCAAACCAGAGGTTTCCCTGATAGTCCGAGGTGACCATATCAATGGAGTTGTCCATGGGAACAGCTTCAAGAACATGGAATACGTCATTATTATCCAGATAACCTGCGTAGTTTTCGGAGGTAAGCCAGATCCTGCCGCATTCCCTCGTGATCCAGTAGATCTGCTCAATAGGAGAGACATCGGTTTTCCTTAGGCCGTTAACGGGCATGCCGAAATCCCCGTAATACAACGTTCCGTCCAGGCTTCCGTAGTATACCTTGCCGTTTCTTTCCTTCTCGGCATAGATGGTCGTGATAAGTCCCAGCCCCAGTTCCTCTGAAGTGTAATACTCAAGTACCTTCCCACCCTTAAGAGAGAATACGGCACCGTCCTTGGCACATGCGTATACGGTTCCGCTCATGTCCGAAGACATCCTGATGACAAGCGCATCCGCAATCCTGCCGTCTTCGATCATCTTAAGGTCGTTTGATCCGTCAACATAGCACATGCCCTTCGCGGTTCCCACATAAATGAGCCCTTCCGAATCTTCCTCAAAAGCACGGACGGAAGAAGAAGGAAGTGCCTGCTCATGGGTATAGCGCTTCTGTTCACCCTTATCTATCACTACAACGCCGTTATCGTTGGTGCCTATCCACACGCGGCCCTTGCTGTCTTCAAAAATAACACGTCCGCTGGTAAGACCCTGGGATGCGTCAAGACGCGTAAACTCCGATCCGTCGTAGCGGATTATCCCTGCGTATCCGCCGATCCACACGTAGCCGTCCTTTGTTCCAAGCACGTAGTTGGCGTCGGAAGTAGGAAGTCCGTTGGTGGCATTATAAAGCTCTGCCGCGTAACCGACTCCTTCAAGCTGTCTGCTGGCAGCATAACCTCCGCCTATCTTTGTCTCTGCTTCCGCGTTTATGCCCGAGCCGATGATAACCGCAGCAAATACTGCTGCCGTCATTATTCTTTTTGCTGTTATCCTGTTCTTAAGCTGCAACATAGGTCAACTCTCCTGATATTTCTTTAGAACAAGCTTTACTTCGGGAAGGGAATCCATAAATACCTCAACCACCTTGGGATCAAAAGCCGTACCCGACCCGTCGCCTATTATCTCCAACGCTTTCTCTATCGGGAACGGAGGCTTATAGATTCTCGGAGACGTTAGCGCGTCAAATACATCCGCCACAGCCATGACTCGGGCAGAAAGCGGGATCACCTGTCCGTGAAGGCCCTCGGGGTACCCCTTGCCGTCCCAGCGCTCGTGATGGTAGGCCGCCATGTTACGGGCTTCTTTTAAGTAGTTCTCACCGCTTACGGTACTTATAGCCTGCTCCATGATACGCTTGCCGTGTGTGGTATGCGTCTTCATGATCTCAAACTCTTCTTCGGTGAGTTTCCCGGGCTTATTTAAAACCGCATCCGGAATGTTGATCTTTCCTACGTCATGCAAGGGTGCCGACATCTCAACTTCGGCCATGTATCTGGGTGTGAGCTTTTCTGCATAGTACCCGGACCGCTTAAGTCCTTCAAGGATGATCTTTACATAGGCGGCAGTCTTCTGAATATGCGCACCCGTATCGGAGTCACGATTTTCGACCATGTCCGCCATGGTGATGATAAGTCCGTTCTGCATCCTGGATGTGGCTTCGGAATAGTATCTTAATTCTCTCACCTGGTCTGCGATACCGGAACCCATCTCACAGATCGCTTTGTAGAGCTTTTCGACTTCATCATCTGTTTTGATGTCAAGCTTGCGCATCTGCTTGATATTATCGTCAAGTTTATCCTGATCCCCTATTCCTTTGACGAAATTCTCCGCTTCAAGCGCCATGCTGCCGATAGGATATACCAGATATCTTCCTGTAGTCCACAGCCCGAGTCCCAGTATCATGACAAAGAAACCGGAAAAGATCATAGCGATCTTAAAAAGAAAGTCCTTCTCAAATTCCGCAAGATAACCCGTCGAAACATCTACCACCGCGTAGGCCGCAGTTTTGCCCAGAGAATCGGGGATAGGCGTATAAACGGTAATGGCATCTCCATATTCCGTTCTGGTCTTGATAGGATCGATCTTACCTCCCTCAAACAGCGTGTTCATCTTATCAGCAAAGGCAGGATTAAACTCCTGTACAAAACCCGGATCATACCCCTCGTCAGAACCCGAATCAAGATCAAAAGCATAGTGACCTCCGTCGTTTTCGATCTTGATCACAGAAAGAAACCTTACTCCCGGAAAATGATCCCTGATCTCATACAGCCTGTTTTCCGTCTCCTTGTAACCCGGGGCGTCATATCCTTTGCTCAGATACTCATCTATCCTGTCTCCGTCAACGATCTCTGCCGTATATTCACCTGCGCTGTTTGCTATGGCAATATAGTGATCTGCCATGACGCGATAATTCTGCGAATTACTGATCCATACCACCACAGCCGTCATTGCAAGGGACGCTATTGTCAGCATGAAGGATATTCTGAAGCGCATGGAATGAAAGCCCTTGCCGGTGGATTCCTTGATGATCTTTTTTTCTTTTTCCGTAAGGGGCTTCTGGTTCCAGGTGTTGTCGCGCAGGGCTTTTATGAGCTTGGGCGGAAAGCACTTAAGCACAAGGACAGCTATCCCTACGGAGATAGTTTTGTCCACTATATTCAGGATAAAATTAAGGAGAACGGAATAAAGAACATACCAGAATCCCGGATGACCCGCAAGAAGCATCGCAGTATCCGCGATATCGTCAAACTGGGGCCCTCCCATGATGATCCACTGGAAAGGCGTTCCAAGAACACCACCGATGAAAGCGATCGCCAGTATAAACCACAGATAGTAGATCCGTTTCTTATTCAGTTCATGAGTGGAAAAATGTCCCGCAACAAGAGCAACAAGAATGTTCAGTACGGAAAAGAACATGGAATATTCATTGAAAGGAGTGCAGACAAAGTTAGTGACTACGGCAACGATGATCCCGGGCATAGAACCGCCCAGAAACGCCGCAAAAACAGTGCCTGTACAGTCAAGATAAAGCGGAAGGGAGAATGAATGGGCAAAGAACGCAAGCATGGCATTTACAAATATGCATGCAGCAACCATGAATGCATTGATAATACTGTATTTGTCCGCTTTGACCGGCCGGAATGTCATCGCACCCTCCCTGTGTAAACGCTTAACTTATATTATAGTTCACAAAGTATTACCGGTTTATTACACTAATGCGATAAATTTGATTTATTTGTAACCCGCGGAACGAAGTGCAGCCTCCGCACTCTCTATGTCATTGGGGCGTTCCACAGGCTTACCCATGGTCATAAGGTAACGCTCGGCTCCTTTGCCGAGGATGAGTATTGTATCTCCGGGCTTTGCATCCTTGATGGCTTTGGCAATAGCCTCGTCTCTGTCAACTATAAGTTCGTAGTTATGTGCTTCGGGAACTGTTGAAACCATGGTTTCAACCAGCATCTGAGGATCTTCAAATCTTGCGTCCTCGATAGTGAAATAGTTGTAATCCGCATTGGCAGTACAGTATTCGGCCATATCGGTACGGCGGTGAATGTCTCTTGATCCCCCCGCACCCACTACTATCTTAAGGGTATCGGTCTTACGGGTGGCGCGAATGTATTCAACGAGATTCTTTACCGCATTGGCAGTGTGTGCGTAGTCCACAATAACCCTGAAGGGCTGTCCCCGATCGATCTCTGTCTGGCGGGCTTCGATAGGCTTAAGCTCGGAAACTGCCTCAATGAGCTCGTCGATACCGAATCCGAAATGATTAAGGCAGGCAAGTACCGCCATAATGTTGTACACGTTATAAATTCCGGAAAGAGCGCAGTTTATCTCATGCTTTCCAAGATAGCCGTTAATGGTAAACTTAAGTCTGCTGTATTCAATATCTATATCCGTTGCGTAGATATCCGCAATTTTGTCTTCAACTCCGTAGGTGATCACAGGAGCATTGGCGGCTTTAATAAACAGTTCTTTGTACTGATCGTCCGCATTTATCACGCAGAGTCCCGAAGGCTTGGTATAGGACATAAGCCTTGCTTTGGCGGCGCCGTAATTCTCCATAGTCTTGAAGATATCAAGAGCATCTCTTGTAAGATTGGTGAAAATGGAGGCATCAAACATAACGCCTTCCAGTTTGCCGGTTCCAAGGCGTTCTCCGGTTGCTTCCATGGAAACATACTCGCACTTGTCAGCATCAAATCCATGAAACGCTCTGAAAAGCTCGGTCTGTAACGGTGTGGAATAATCATTCTCCTGAGAGTAATGATCGCTCCTGATACCATTGGTCCCTATGTATCCGGTGTGGTGACCAAGATTATTAAGGATCTGGTACATCATTTCCGCGGTTGTGGTCTTTCCGTCAGTACCGGTCACACCGATTATCTTCATTCGGGACGCAGGATCACCGTACAGGCGGTTTAACGCCAGATTCATGGTACTTACCGTATTTTCGACTATTACCTGCGGAACACTTGCACCCTCAACAGGATGCTCACAAAGCAATGCGACCGCTCCGTTTTCGATAGCCTTCAGGGCAAAATCATGCCCGTCTACGGTTAATCCCTTAACGCAGACAAAGAGGATGTTACTCCCCTTTGTACGCGAATCGTCCGTAATAATATCTATTTCAGTATCATATTCACAGGAAACAAGATCCCTTAATCTCATGCTCCAAGAACCTCTTTCGTAGCTTCAAGAATGATCTCCAGACCCTTAAGCAGTTCTTCGTCCGAGATTGTAAGCGGAGGAAGCAGCTTAACGACTGAATCCTTACGTCCGGCACGCTCTATGATGAGTTTCTTTTCAAAGCATTTGTCTGCGATACGATGAGGGATCTCAGGATCTCCAAAGCCTTCAAAATCGATACCGATTATAAGTCCAAGACCTCTCTGTGTGATCCTTGAATCCAGAGGAAGAATGTTTTTCGCAATAAAGTCCTGACAAAGCTTACCCTTACGGACAGTCTCGCCGTTTATGTCATCACGCACGTTGATCTCAACAGCCTTGGCTGCCGCAATGAATGCAAGCTGATTGCCACGGAAGGTTCCGTTGTGCTCAGCAGGCTTCCAGATATCAAGTTCATCCCTGATAAGAAGGAGTGACATGGGGAATCCGTAACCGCCAATGGACTTACTTAAAGTAACAAGATCAGGCTTTATCCCCGCTCTTTCAAAGGAAAAGAAAGTGCCGGTCCTTGAGCAGCCTACCTGAATATCGTCAACGGCAAGAAGAATGTCGTTCTTTTTGCATATATCCGCAAGACGCTTAAGCCATTCAACAGGTGCAACATTGATGCCGCCCTCGGCCTGAACCGTCTCAACAAATACTGCTGCCGGCTTCTCAATACCGGAATGATCATCCGAAAGGATAGCTTCCAGATAATCAAGACTGTCAAAGCTCGTATGTCCGCCGCATGCATAAGGGATAAATGTCACATTGTCAAGGGACACTCCCGCGCCGTCGCGGCTGGTGCGGTCTGTGGTAAGGGCAAGGCTTCCAAGGGTCATACCGTGGAAAGCGCCCATAAATGCGATGATGTTACTGCGCTTTTTGTTCTTGCGAGCAAGCTTTAAAGCTGCTTCTACGGCGTTGGTACCTGTAGAACCGCAGAACATGATACGATAGTCAAGATCACGGGGCTTAAGGATCTTGTCCTCGAAGGTAGTTATGAAATTAGCCTTGGCAGCGGTATACATATCCATTGCGTGGCTGATGCCGTCGCTCTCAAGATACTCAATTACCGCTTTCTTGATCTCATCATTGTTGTGTCCATAGTTAAGTGCACCGCACCCCGCCAGAAAATCAAGATAGGCGTTTCCGTCCTGATCGTATATGTAGGAACCCTTGGCTCTTTCAAATACGACAGGATATTTGCGGCAATATGAACGAACTGAGGACTCATGATCCTCGAAAACAGATGTGGAAAACATAATAATACTCCTTTAAACGTAGGCATGCTTAGCCGGTACCTCATTCTTTATAAAATAAATCTCATACCAGATGAGAAATGCATATATCGTGTAGATCTTGCGGCCGTAATTCCACTTTCCGGCACGGTGATTGTCAAGTAACTTGAAGAGTTCCTCTTTGTTGAAGAATTCCTCCACCCAGTCCTTGGAAAACTGCTCACGAACCTTCTCGCACCACTTGTCTTCTCTGATCCAGTCCTTAAAAGGAACCAGAAATCCGAGTTTCTTTCTCTTGGCCCATTCCTCGGGGATGGTCTTGTTGGCGGCTTTACGAAAGGCATACTTGGTAATAAAGTCGTGAATTATGTACTTGATCGGTATCTCCTCGCTTACCTTGAATACTTCCTTGTCAAGGAAAGGAACCCTGAGCTCAAGGGAATTGGCCATGGTCATCTTGTCCGCCTTAAGAAGGATATCGTAAGGAAGCCAGAGATTCATGTCCAGATACATCTTCTGTAAAAGTTCGGGCTTGTCCTTGATCTCTGCGTATCTGGGAGCAGTGACCTCCTGATAGGTCTTGCCGTTACGATACTTGGGCTTAAGGACTCTGTCGGCCTCTTCGTTGTTCATGATGAAGGCCTGACCGATATAAGATTCCTCAAGCTTGGAGCCTGCTTTGATCAGGAAATGACGTCCCTTCATGTTGGGAAGGTGCTCTGCTACCGCCTTGATCCCGCGTCTGATGGGAAAAGGAACCTTATTGTATCTTGCATACTCCGGAGGAGTCTCATATTCGTAATATCCGCCGAAAAGCTCATCTGCGCCTTCACCGGAAAGCACTACCTTGACTTCCTTGCTTGCCATGTTGGCAAGGTAATAGAGCGGAACCGCCGAAAGGTTGGCGTGAGGCTCGTCGGAATGGTACTGCACCGTCGGAAGAATGTCAAAGAACATTTCGGGCGTAATTGACTTGCGGGAATGCTTCATGTGCAGGATCTCGCACAGGTCATGAGCATCCTGAGTCTCGTCGAATCCGCCTTCTTTTTCAAAGCCGACGGTAAATGCCTTGTCAACGTTGGCATTGGCTACGATATAACTTGAATCCACGCCGCTTGAAAGGAATGCGCCTACTTCCACGTCGCTTATCTTGTGGTACTCGATGCTTTCCTTCATTACCTTGTTGATCTTATCGACACAAGTGTCAAGATCGTCGTCGTTGTTGCGATAATCTATCTTGAAATACCGCTTGATCCGGATCTTTCCTTCTTCAAGATTAAAAAAGAAACAATGCCCGGGATTAAGCTTATGCACATCCATAAAGAAAGAATCCGTAGGCACGGAATACTGGTACATGAGATAGGTCTTGAGGGCGTCGGGATTAAGCTCCTTCTTGAAATTGGGATGCTTTAAAAAGGCCTTGATCTCCGAGCCGTACATGAAAAGATCCTGTCCGGTGTAGTAGTAAAAGGGCTTGATGCCGAAGGGGTCTCTTGCTCCGAAAAGTTCCTTTTTCTTTTTGTCCCAGATAACGAAGGCGAACATGCCGCGAAGCTTCTGAAGCACGTCCTTGCCATATTCCTCGTATCCGTGAATTATGACTTCCGTGTCAGAATTGGTAGCAAAAGAATGTCCCTTGGCACGAAGGTCCTCTCTGAGTTCCTTGTAGTTGTAGATCTCGCCGTTAAAGTTAATGACAAGAGTATTGTCTTCGTTGTAAAGCGGCTGATTACCAAGGTTCAGGTCGATGATGCTTAAGCGCCTGAAGCCCATGGCAACGTATGGATCCGTATAAAAGCCTTCGCCGTCGGGGCCTCGGTGCTTAATGCTGTCGGCCATTGAACGGATTATCGGTTCTTTGTCCCGGACCGTAAGGGTATCAATAAAACCTGCGAAACCGCACATAAATTCACATTCTCCTTACCCTGTCATGATCCTTCGCTTCGCTCAGGATGACAGGTTAGATTGTATTCTTGTTTATTTTATATTTTTTGCTGTAGTTGAACGCTCTTGCAATGAGGTAAAGACGATGCTTGATGGACCTCTCCCTGCGATACTTCAAAGGATCCACCTTGCGGCGCTTGCGCCACAGCTTCAGAGCTTCCTTCTTGTAATCCTCATTGAATATGTATTTCCTTATTATGCGCTTGGGAACCATAGAAAGCAAGATTTCTTTATCAAGAAGAACGAAATCTCTTTCAATGCCGTCAAAAAGATCCTCGATAAGATAGCCTATGAGGTTGTGTCCCAAAGCCGCAAGATAGTAGCTGCTGCGTGCCTGACGGGGGTTGATCTCAAGTACCTTGAAGGTCTTGGTACGCTCGTCATATTTAAGGTCGAATTCGGCGAATCCCGTATAGTGGATGCTCTCAAGGAAATTCTTAAGCTTCTCAACAGTTTCCTGTGTGTGACCGAACTCATTAAAGCCGTTGATCAAAACAGTTGCATTTCCAAGTGCCGTGGGGCCGTGCTCCTGAAGACCGATCTGGGCAAATGTGGCAAGCTCTGCCTTGCCCTTTTTATTACAGTAAAATACTGCATCAAAGAGCCTGCTGTCATCCCCGAGAATAAATTCCTGAACGATCAGGGTATCCCGGTAGCCGGATTCTTTAACCTTATTAATGAAATTGACCGCATTGTCGGGAGTCGTTGCCTTAAATACCTTGGGCTGCCCCTCAAAATGATGCTTGCCGTACTCTATGCCGTCGCTTGGCTTAATGATAAGGGGATAGACAATATCCTTGGGCATGGGTGCGGTTTCTTTTTCACTGCAGTCGTAAAAAAGCGTCCTTGCGAAATCAAGGCCGGAATTGGCGTAAGTCTTGTAGAACTTCTCCTTCTTAAGGAAGCTGTCCACTATCTCATAGGACGGGCAGTTAAAAACAAAGTAGGGCTCAAGGGCATCTCTGTTCTCAACCAAAAGCCGTACATACACATCGTGGCAGGGAACCAATAGGGACTTTCCCTGAGAAGAATGTGCCGCACCGTACTCTTTCAGAGCGTGAACAAATCCCTGGGGAGTCTTTAAGTCGCTGTGATATTCGATATTTACGATCTTGGAGTACTGGGTAAACCTGATGGGCTCGGTGGCAATAACGTCAACGGGCTCGCCGTACTTTTCGTGACAGCAACGCGCCATATAATATACATTCAGGTCTGAGCCGATCAGAACCACATTTCGCTGCATGATATTCCTCCTAATCTACATATACTCTCGGAATGGATGAATCTATATCCGTCATAAGTTCGTACATGGTGGTACCTACATGTCCCGTTACACTGACGATGGGTACCGCGCCTCCAAGCACTGTCACCAGATCTCCCCGCTTTACCGTAGGGTCTGCCAGCACCTGGCACATGTTCATGCCCACTTCACCGATGATAGGGCATTTCTTTCCGCCGATGGAAACAAAGCTTCCGAAGCGCCGTCTGTCTATGCCGTCGGAGTAACCGATATCGATGGTGGCAACGGTCTCCGGCGCAAGTACGTGGTGCAGAAGTCCGTATCCCACATATTCTCCGGGTTTTGCTTCTTTTACCTGTAATACGCGTGTATATAAAGTAAAGGCTTTCTTAACGTCATACTCAACTATGGGCTTACAATCGGGAACATGATAGCGCTTGCGCATGAAATCCCGCTGAGCCCTGCGAATCCGGCCCTTGATGGTAGTGGGAAGATCATGGACCGTAGTGAATCCGTAAAGAGCTATCCCAATGCGCGCACCGTTTGCATATTCGGGCGTGTCATGCAAAATAAGGGTCTGCGTCTTATCAAGGTGAACCATGTGAACCTTGGAAAGATCTATCCCCGAGGTCAGTTCCTCGAATCGCTTAAGATCCCCCGCATATTCCGGATCAACGGAGCCGGAGGTGTGGAAATGACTGAACACTCCTTCAAGGAAAAGAAGCCCGCTTTCATCAATGCGCTTAACGACTTCAGTGATCTCGGTAGCGTCCTTAAACCCAAGACGGTTCATTCCGCAGTCGATCTTAAGCTGGATTTTAAGCTTAAGGCCGCTGTTAACCGCTTCTTCAAGGGTTTCCCGGTCACACACGCATATGGAGACGTTGTTGTCTGCGCAGGTCTTAAGAAGCTCCGGCATAACAGGTTCCAGCATGATCACGGGGTGAAGCTTGTCGTAATCCCTTACCTGCAAGGCTTCCGACAGTCTTGCAACCGCAAAGGCATTGATCCCGCCCTTAACCATGGCAGGAATGACACCGTATCCATGACCGTAGGCATTTCCTTTTACAACCGCAATATTGTATTCATGAGGAAAAGCCCGGCACATGATCCGGGCATTTTGCTCAATAATCGTATTGTTGATCTCTACATAGGCGCTGCCGTTTAAGCCTTCTTTCATAAGCAGCCTCCGTGTCACACTTTATTTCAGGAGATAATCAATTGCGCATTCCAGCTGATTATCAACAGGGTTCTCCTCGTCATAGTAAAGCTCCGAATCGAACTCTATTTCAACATCGGGTGCAATACCTTTACCGTGGATGCACTCACCGTTTGGTGTAAAGTAGCTTGCGGTGGTGATCTTTACTGCCGAGCCGTCGGCAAGAGGATATATGGACTGAACTATACCCTTACCGTAGGTGTTGGTTCCGATGATCGTAGCCTTCTTGTAATCTCTGAGCGCGCCGGTAAGGAGCTCTGATGCGCTTGCGGAGTATTCGTTAACAAGAACGACCATGGGGATATTGATCTCGTTCTTTCCGGTGCTGTAATATTCTTCTTTGTTACCTTCTCTGTCCTCAATGTAAGTGATGCGTCCGTAAGGAAGCAACTGCTCACCGATATTGAGAACTGTGGAAAGATTTCCGCCGGGGTTACTGCGAAGATCCAGCACGATTCCTTTTACTTTCTGTTTCTTTAAAGAAGAAAGCGCGTCCGCAAACTGCTGCTCAGCTGCGGTTGTAAACTGGGTAAGCTGGATATAGCCGATATTATCGCGCTTAACTTCGTATTTGACTGCTATACTGTTAACCTTGCCTCTGGTAACGGTAATGGAAAGTCTTTCCGTTCCTCTGATGACCGTAAGGTTAACGTCAGTATTCTCAGGGCCTCTGATCTTTGCGACTACATCGCTTAATTCCCAGCCGTTAACATCTTCGCCGTTGACTTCGGCTATAAGATCGCCGTCGCGAAGACCTGCTTTCTGCGCGGGAGAATCTTCGAAAACACCGCTGAGTCTCGGATATCTGCTGTCCTGGTCTATCTCCACGTAGGAGCCTATTCCGTAGTAGGTTCCTGCACTGTCCGCCTGCTCATCCTCCCATTCCCGGGCTGTATAGTAGTAGGAATATTTATCCCCGATAGAATCCATTATTGCGGCATAGATCTTTTCTCTGGTTTCTTCGGGTTTAAACTCGTCGCTGAAATAATAAGTTCCGTTGATTATGTCACATATATCACCGACTTTGTCCGCAAACTCCTGATCGATAATGGTGTTTACGGCTCCGTCGTCAAGCTTGCCCATTTCGTTTATCTTTTCTGAGTAAGCCTTAAATGTCTCTTCGTATTGCTGTCTTTGCTTGCCGTAGTAAAGGTTAAGGGAATAACCCGTGATAAGCACTGCCGCAAGGAATCCGATAAGGAGACCCGTGATAAACTTCACAGCCCCGCCCTTTGCAGGCTTTGCTTCCATTCGTTCAATTTCAATTTCGTTCATATTACGTGTTACTTAACGCCGGTCTTAAGATAAGGCCAGGGGCTCACATATTGGCCGTTGAGACGAACGCTGAAGTGCAGGTGATTACCTGTGGATCGTCCCGTTGAACCAACAAGAGCAATTTTTTCTCCTCTCTTGACAATATCATCTTTTTTAACAAGCAGCTTGCTTGAATGCATATAAACCGTATACAGCCCGTTTCCATGGTTGATCATGACATAATTACCCATGGACCAGTCCGAAGCTGCCGCAACCACAACGCCGTCAAACGCCGCAAGTATAGGCGTTCCCGCAGCTGATGCCATATCAATACCGCTGTGATACGAAGTCCTACCGGTGAAAGGATCCGTACGATATCCGAAATCATCGGTGATGGCTACGTAGGAAGGTGCCGGCCAGGTGAACTTACTGCCGTCGTATTCAAAAAGAATCCCTCGTTCCCTTGCGATACGTTTCTGCTCATCCGTAATAGCAACTTCCAGTTGCTGAATGAGCTTGTCTCTTGCAGCGATCTCCTCCTCGTAGGCCTTAATGTCCTCTTCCTTGGACATGATCTGCTGCTTATAGCTTGCAAGCTGAACTTCTTTATCGTGCATCATTTCCTGAAGCGAAGCTTCTTCTGCTTCAAGTGAAGCCTCTGCCTCGTCAAGGACTTCTTTTTCAGCCTCAAGAGTTTCCTTGCAAAGCTTGGTCCACTCTGTTATGGCCTTGTATTCCTCAAGCTTGTTACGGTCATATGTTGTGAGACGTTCAATATAATTGGCTTTGGTAAGCAGATCGCCGAAGCTCTTGGCTTCGAACATGAGCTCCAAATAGAAGGTGTCTCCCCTTTCGTACATAAAGCGGATCCTGGCCTTCATGGCCTCGTACTGGGCATCCTGAACGGCTATTGCCTGATCAAGCTCCCTGCTCATCTCCTCGATTTCCTGAACCTTAGCCTCGATCTGAAGCTTGTAATTCTCGATATTTGCCTGAATATCTGCGATCTGCCCGTCAATCTTGGTAATGTAAGCCGCAGTGTCGTTCCTTAAGGCCTCGAGTTCCTTTTTCATGGCCTTGGCATTGGAAAGGCTTGCCTGAAGCTGCTGCTTTTCGTTCTTGGAATTGGCTATCTGATCCTGTTTCTGTTTGATGCTGTCATTGGTAATGGATGAAATTCCGCCGTCCGCATACACGCCCGTTCCGGAAAAAGAAAGCAGGATGCACAGTATACATACCAGCGAAACTGTTCTATTCAGTTTTTTCAATGCAGCCTCCTTCCCCTTAACCCGGATTTGCGGTTAAGTCTTATACCCTCAGGTGCTTACGGACTGTGGTGAAACTACCGATAAAACCGATGCCCACGCCGATACCGAGAGATACGGGCACCAGGATCCTGAATATCTCATCCACCGTAAGGAAATTAAGTAGGGATGAGAGCACCGAAAACTGTTCCGTCAGGAAGTTAAGGGCCCTGTTATAGATAAAGTAAATGATCCCCAAAGGAATCGCTGCACCTATGAGTCCTATCAGAAGGCCCTCGATCACGAAGGGCGCACGAACAAAGAAATCCGTTGCACCGATGTACTTCATGATGGAGATCTCCTCACGGCGAACCGAAATACCGATGGTAACCGTGTTGCTTATCAGGAATATGGATACTGCCAAAAGGATCACAATGATACCAAGCGAAACATATCCTATGAGCTTATTGGCATTGCTTAAGGTAAGTGCTGTAAGCTCGGATCTTTTAACCTCTCTGATACCGGGAAGCGACTCAAGATATGTAACCAAAGCGCTCTGCATCGACACGTCGCTTAAGTAGATCTGGTAACTGCTGTCGTTAGCCAGAGGATTCTCTGTAAATCCGTCACTGTAGTCTCCGAGATATTCCTTGCGGAATTCCTCCCATGCTTCGTCGGCCGAAACGTAATTGACTGATGAAACCTCAGCTCTTCGCTGAATGATCTCGCCGATCTCTTCGACTCTTTTGTCCGAGATGCCTTCGTCAAAGAAAACTACGACACAAACTCCTTCTTCTGCAGTCTTGACGATATTCTGGAAGTTGGCCAGTATCGAATAGAAGATGCCGAAAAGGAAAAGACATGCGGCAATTGTCGCTACCGATGCGGTTGAAAACAGTTTGTTTCTGAAAATGTTCTTAATGCCCTGCCAAAGGGTATAGAAAAGTGTACTAATCCTCATCTACGTATACCCCTCTTTCCTGATCGCTTACCACCACGCCTCTGTGGAGGGTGATAACGCGTTTCTGCATGGCATTTACGATATCTCTGTTGTGTGTGACCATGATGACTGTGGTTCCTGCCTCGTTTATTTCCTCAAGGAGCCGCATGATCTCCATTGAATTCCTGGGATCCAGATTACCCGTAGGCTCGTCCGCCAAAAGAATAGCCGGCTTGTTGACCAGTGCGCGGGCTATGGCTACACGCTGCTGTTCACCGCCGGAAAGACGATTGGGCTTGGCTTTATATTTGCCGGCAAGGCCGACTGTTGCAAGGATCGCGGGCACGTTCTTACGGATCTGCTTGCCCGGAACCTGAATAATTCTCTGTGCAAAAGCAACATTTTCGTATACGTTACGGTCTTTCAGAAGTCTGAAATCCTGAAACACTACACCGATATTACGTCTGAACTTGGGAATCTTACGGTGTCTGATCTTGTTAAGATTGTAGTTAAGTACATAGATCCCGCCGTCTGTAGGGGTAAGTTCGCGCAAAAGAAGCTTGATCAGCGTGGATTTACCCGATCCGCTGTCGCCCACAATGAACACAAACTCGCCTTTCTTTATCCTGATGTTAACTTCGCTCAAAGCGGGAACACCGGCCTGGTAGGACTTGGTGACATTATCGATAACGATGATCTCATCGTCCTCCATGTATTTCTTTTTACGTTTGGAAAAAGCCATAAATCTTTCCTCTTACTTAATATTCAATGCTTTCCATGTATTTCATGTATTTGACAACCATCATTGCGATCTTGAAGGTGATGGCATCGTCGTAGACTCTTAAATCGAGCCCGGTTGTTTTCTGAAGCTTGTCCAGTCTGTAAACCAGCGTATTTCTGTGAATGAAAAGCTGTCTGGATGTTTCGGAAACATTAAGGCTGTTCTCAAAAAACTTGTCGATGGTATCAAGAGTCTCCGCGTCGAAGTCATCGGGATTGCGGCCACCGAAGATCTCCTTGATGAACAGTTTGCAAAGCGGGATCGGGAGCTGATATATAAGTCTTCCGATGCCAAGTGCAGAATAAGCGATAACGTTACGCTCTTCGAAGAAGATCTTTCCTACATCAAGAGCCATCTTGGCTTCCTTGTAGGAACGGCTTACTTCCTTGATCTCACCTGCAGGTGTTCCGTAAGCTACGCGCACGCCCTCAACGGTCTCCGCTTCAAGTGCGGCGATGATCTGATCCGCAGCCTTGTCAACTTCCTCTCTGAAGTCGCCTTCTTCTATATCTTTAACGACGATAACGTCACGTTCATCCACCGCTGTGATAAAATCATTGGTACCCGAACCATAATGTGTCCTGATGATCTCAAGGATATTAAGATCCTTGGAATCCTCGGCTTCAACGATCATAACGACGCGCCTGTTGTCCGTAGGAATGTGGAGCTTCTTGGCGCGGCTGTAGATATCAACCAGGAGCAGGTTATCAAGAAGAAGGTTCTTGATAAAGTTATCCCTGTCAAAACGTTCCTTGTAGGCTACGATAAGGTTCTGGATCTGGAAAGCCACCATCTTGCCTATGGTGTATACATCCTCGCCGGTACCGCAGGCGATGAGAATATACTCGATCTGGATCTCGTCATAGATCTTGAAATACTGATACCCCTGGATTTCCTGGGAGTCCGCAGGCCCCATTGCAAATTCCCGCGCAGCTCTTGATATGTTGGCAGTCTGTGTGGTAGTTGAAACCACATCCTTGCCCTCAGTGTCCACGATGATGAATTCTACCCTTGCAATTGCCTTAAGTCCGTCGATTGCATTCTGCAATACCTGGTTGGAAATCATGTTACCCTCCACGATTATGGTTATTTTTCACAATGATTTTACTGAAGAATATTCCCCCGAATACAAACTTCCTTCTCATTTTATTATATTTTACTCAAAAACGCAAAAGAAAATTATGGGTTTTTTATGCATTTTTCTGCAAAAATCCGATTTTTTGTGCATAATTAATAAACAAAAAATAGACAAAAAATGTTTTTAAAAAAGTACTTGCAAAATTCAAATCTTTCCTTTATACTAACCTAGTGCATACGGAAAGTGTTGCAGACAATTGGGGTATCGCCAAACGGTAAGGCAACGGACTCTGACTCCGTCATTTCAAGGTTCGAATCCTTGTACCCCAGCTAACGCATGGTCACTATGGGCCATGCGTTTTTTGTTCCATTAACCCTGCATGAACGGAATAACCGAGGTATCATTATGTTTGAATTAGCAAAGACACAGACTTTATACGTGGAGAAGAAGGTTGAATTCGGGTACTATCTCGTATCCGAGGACTTAAGGCAAAAGAAAGTCCCCGCCAGCAACGAGCATGTTCTTTTACCCGGGAAGCTTGCTCCGAGGGCACTTTCGGCCGGCGAGGCCGTCGAGGTATTTGTTTACCTTGATTCACAGGATCGTCCCGTTGCCACAACCGCGCATCCTTACGTTGAACTGCATCAGACCGCGCTCCTTACGGTCAACGATGTTTCCAAAGTAGGCGCCTTCCTTAACTGGGGACTTGAGAAGGATCTGTTCCTTCCTTTTGCAGAGCAGACCAAACCTGTTAAAAAGGGTGAGGAAGTTCTCGTAGGCGTATACCTTGATAAATCGGGCAGAATTTCCTCCACCATGAACGTATATCCTTATCTTTCCAGCGAGTCGCCTTACAAGAAGGGCGATACCGTCACCGGAAGGATTTATGAGACCAGCAGGAACTTCGGTGTCTTTGTTGCCGTTGATAACAAGTTCCAGGGACTTATCCCGAGTAAGGAAGTTCACGGTCCCGTAGAGATAGGCTCCAAAATAAACGCCCGTATAACAGGTGTACGTTCGGACGGAAAGCTTAACTTAAGCGTACACGAGAAATCCTACCTCGAAATAGACAAGAATGCCGAGGCCATCATGGATCTTCTTGATTCATACAGCGGAGTTTTACCCTTCACGGAGAAAGCAACTCCCGAAGTCATCGCAAGAGAGACCGGTCTGAGCAAGAACGATTTCAAAAAGGCTGTGGGAAGACTTTACAAAGAAAGAAAAGTTACTATTTCTGAAGACGGAAAAATAAGAAGGGCTTAAGATCCTTAAAATACAAAAATCCCGGGCGAAAAGCCCGGGATTTTGTGTTATACGCTGTAATCAATATTGCCGCCGATAGCGGGATTAACGCTTCGCTCCATTGCGGATCTGTCTATCATATCGATAAGGCCTGCCGCCATGGATTCGTTGTTATCCATCGCCTTGCTCAAAAGCGCGGTTCCAACGTCCGTCTTGGTATTGATCTGTGCCAGCGCCATTGATACGCCTGCTATATCCATTGGACACACCTCCCTTTCCTGATTTACATTATACTACACTTTGTCAATTAGTCTATAATTAACATACATTCTATCTGGTTGAAGCCGCTTTTTCAAGATCCTTTTCCGTCAAAGAATCCGTGTAAAGACCGTAAGCATATTTAAAAAGTTCCGAAGCCTCCGTGGCATCGTCCACCGTGTGAAGATACAGTTTAAAATCCGAGGAAGCATTTACTTCCGGAAGTTTCTTTTCACTCTGGGCCTTGGGCATCGTAAGTCCCTTAAGGTTATCCCTTTCCAGTAGTTCATAGAAATCCGTCGTGTCCTCCGGATATCCCATGTAGTAGATCGTTAGAATATAGTTTTCAAAGGGATATACACTATTGACAGCTTCGTACATAACGGGGTAGTAAAGCTGAACTATCACCCGGCTCAGTACATCCTCACAGCCGCACTCCTTTGCCGTATCCACAAAGAGTTTAAAGTCCTCCGAAACCGTACCGCTGTACTTTGAATCTGTAACAAACCAGACATCCGGATACTTTTTCATCAGTCCGAACCAGTCTGCAAGTGTGAGGGGCGTGTATTTTTCGAGGATCGGAGCCTCCATGAATTTCTGCATGGTAGGGATCTTTTTATCCTCTTCGGTCCAGCCGAAGGCATTCCCCTGACCAAGATCCATGTCCCAATCGTGTCTCAGTACATACACTCCGTCCGAAGTAATCTGGATATCGGCCTCAAAAACCCTGTGCCCACGCCTGTAATTGTACAGAAACGCTTCAAGAGAATTGGTGCCCACATCTCCCGTCTCGGTGATTCCAAGCGCATGGCAGATCCCGCGATAATCAAGCCAGTCGGTCTTTCCCTTTGCACCCTCACCCTGCTCGCTTCTATACTCAACAAAGGGATAAAGTAACAACCCGTGCACAGAGCTTAATGGCGTTTCCATTCTTTGTAGATCGTTAAATCCATGGTTCTCCAGGAACGGTGTAAACAGCAGAACGAAAAAGAAAGACGCGTTCAAAAGGACTCCCGCAATACTTGCAATAATATGTACGGGACGCTCTAGATATGACGCAAATTTTTCCTTGATCGCTTGCGGTGAAATGTCAAGCTTAGCCGCCAGCAGTATAAAGAAAGCGAACCATACCACGCTGTAGCATAATTCCCTGGAAGGAAGTATTGAAGCTTCGCCTCTGTTGTAATCGGTGAAAACACTGAGGTCATAGAAGCTGAAAGCCTTGCCCCGCAAGGTAACGAGATAATACTCTGAAACGGTAATAAGTAAAAGAATCACATTGCCGCACGCAACAGCACTTCCGATCCGCTGTGTAAACAAAAAGCAGATGATATAGAGAAGATATACCATCACAAGGCCAAGCCAAAGGCTTTCTTTTTGCAGAGACGAAAGATCGTTTACGGGAAGCTCCATACGGATTAAGAGCTTGTAAGGTGCGTAAATCATATACGCTGCAAGGACAAGCAAAGATGGAATGAGCGGGAATTTCTTTAAATTGATGAGAAGCCCGCAGCCTGCCGACAGTGTAAACCCAAGCAGGAGATGTTTGATCCCGCCCTGCCGCTCAAAAACAAGCATTGAAGCAAAAAGGATCAATGCTATCGCCGCTCCGAGTATTCTTTTTACTTTACCGGTTTCAAAAAGTGATAAAATTCTGTTCATAATACCCAAAATAAGAAGAAACCTCTTCAACATAGAGATTATTGAAGAGGTTTCTGTTTGTCAAATCATAAGTGACAGTGTTCGCAAGAGGCGATCATCAAGCCTTGCCGTTAGAGCCAAGAACGTTAACGATCTTGTGAGCAACCATGTCCTTAACAGCCTGACGAGCGGGCTTTAAATACTGTCTGGGATCGAAGTGATCGGGATGCTCAGCAAAGTACTTACGAATGTTACCGGTCATAGCAAGACGGATATCGGAGTCGATATTGATCTTACATACGGAAAGGGTGGCTGCCTTACGGAGCTGCTCCTCGGGGATACCTACAGCGTCGGGCATGTTGCCGCCGTACTGGTTAACCATCTTAACGAATTCCTGAGGTACGGAAGAAGAACCGTGAAGAACGATGGGGAATCCGGGAAGACGCTTGGAAACCTCTTCAAGTACGTCGAAACGAAGCGGAGGGGGAACAAGGATTCCGTCAGCGTTTCTGGTGCACTGAGCTGCTGTGAACTTGTATGCGCCGTGGGAAGTACCGATAGCGATAGCAAGAGAGTCACATCCGGTCTTGGAAACGAACTCTTCTACTTCTTCGGGTCTGGTGTATGACTCGTGACCGGACTCAACAACTACTTCATCCTCGATACCTGCAAGGGTACCAAGCTCTGCTTCTACTACTACGCCGTGCTCGTGAGCGTACTCAACTACCTGCTTGGTAAGAGCGATGTTCTCTGCGAAAGGCTTGGAAGAAGCATCGATCATAACGGAAGTAAATCCGCCGTCGATACAGGATTTGCAAAGTTCGAAGGAATCACCGTGGTCAAGGTGAAGAGCGATCGGGATCTCAGGATTCTCGATAACTGCTGCCTCAACAAGCTTTACAAGATAAGTGTGGTTTGCGTAAGCTCTTGCACCCTTGGAAACCTGAAGGATTACAGGGCTCTTTAACTCACCTGCTGCTTCGGTGATACCCTGTACGATCTCCATGTTGTTTACGTTGAAAGCACCTACTGCGTAACCGCCGTCGTATGCCTTCTTAAACATTTCTTTGGTTGTAACTAAAGACATCTTAAGTCCTCCTTATATTGATTATTTTATATATAACATGCTTGAGCATATTAGATAACTATTAAAACCTTATACCTCAAACATTAACTCTGCGTATGTGGGCATAGGCCAATATTCCCTATCAACAACCTTCTCCAGTCGGTCTGCGGGTGCCCTAAGGGCCTCCATTGCGGGAACTACATAGTCCTTAAAGTAGAATGCTCTTTCTTTTTGCGAAGATAAAGCAATGCCGGTCTTGCGGTGGTTCTTCATGATTTCGAGAGCCGACTGCATCTCGGTAAGGTCCTCGTTGATCTGGTTCAAAAGCTTGGCAGGTACCAAAGGCTCAACACCTGCTGCCTTCATGGAATTAACGGTGTCTGCAAGGCTTCCCGCATAAGCCATAACGGCGGGAATAATCTGCTTGCTTGCCATGGAAGTCATGGCGTGTGCCTCAATATTGATGGTACGCGCGTAATTTTCGTAAAGGACTTCGGCACGGGATTCAAGCTCGGCACGGGTAAATATACCAAACTTCTCGTAAAGCTTAACGGCCTTCTCCTGTTTGATGGTATCAACCGCATCAACCATGGATTTAAGGTTTGGAAGACCACGCTTGGCTGCCTCCTCAACCCATTTCTCCGAATAGCCGTCGCCGTTAAAGATGATCCTCTGATGCTCGGTCAGATACTGCTTGATGAGATCATGAACCGCAGAGTTGAAATCCTCGGCCTTCTCAAGTATGTCCGCAGCCTCGCAGAAACTCTCGGCCACGATGGTATTTAAAACGGTATTGGGGCTTCCGATGGAATCGGAGCTTCCTACCGAACGGAACTCGAATTTGTTACCGGTAAAAGCAAAAGGAGATGTACGGTTACGATCCGTAGCCTCGATCTCAAAGTCCGGAATGGTGGAAACGCCGGTCTTTAACTTGCTTCCGGAAATAAGCTTGCTTGCGGAACCTGTCTCGATGAGCTGTCTTACCACATCCTCAAGCTGTTCCCCGAGAAATACGGAGATAATTGCGGGAGGTGCTTCGGATGCACCGAGTCTTAAATCATTTCCGGGGCAGCTTGCGCTCTGTCTTAAGAGATCCGCATGTACATCAACCGCCTTCAGTATGCAGGCAAGCACCAAAAGAAACTGAATGTTCTCATTGGGTGTATCGCCGGGCTCAAGAAGATTATAACCGTCATCAGTGTTAAGTGACCAGTTGTCGTGCTTACCGGAGCCGTTAACGCCCTTAAAGGGCTTCTCATGAAGGAGGCATGCAAGTCCGTGACGGTTTGCAACGTTCTTCATGATCTCCATGGTCAGCTGATTGTGATCCATGGCTATATTGGCAGTCTCGTATATGGGTGCGAGCTCATGCTGTGCGGGAGCCGCCTCGTTGTGCTGTGTCTTGGCCGTAACTCCCAGGCGCCACAGTTCAACGTTTAAGTCGTTCATGAATGCACCGATACGTTCCTGTATGGTGCCGTAATAATGGTCATCAAGTTCCTGACCCTTGGGTGCCGGAGCACCAAATAAGGTACGGCCTGCAAATACCAGATCCTCACGCTGCAAATATTTCTCTCTGTCTACAAGGAAATATTCCTGCTCGGGACCGACGGATGCGGTAACCTTGGTGGCGGTTGTATTGCCAAAGAGCCTTACAATACGAATAGCCTGGGTGCTGACAGCCTCCATGGATCTAAGGAGAGGTGTCTTCATGTCCAGGGCTTCGCCTTTATATGAACAAAATGCCGTTGGGATACAAAGAATGGTGCCGACAGCGTCTTCTTTAAGAAATGCGGGACTTGTCATGTCCCAGGCCGTATAGCCTCTTGCCTCGAATGTAGCGCGAAGACCGCCGGAAGGAAAACTGGAAGCATCAGCTTCGCCTTTGATAAGCTCCTTACCGGAAAACTCCTGCAGGCACTTGCCCTCGGAATCCGGATGGCTGATAAAAGCGTTGTGCTTCTCGGCTGTAATACCTGTAAGGGGCTGGAACCAGTGGGTAAAATGAGTGGCTCCCTTGGAAACGGCCCAGTCTTTCATGGCATTAGCCACTACGTCCGCCGTCTTGAGGGGAAGTTCACCACCGCGTGCACGAATGTCCATGACCTCGCTGAATACCGCCTCAGGCAGGTACTCTCTCATTGTTGCCACGGTAAATACATTTTCCGCAAAGATTGCTTCTACGTTGATATTATCGCCCATTACACGTCCTTATCACAAAGAATAATCAAAATTCACTAAAGACTATAACATAAACTGTCAAAAAATGAAATCATCTTTCTTTAATTCGCAATATATCACCCACTTCGGGCATTTCCGACAGTTTAACGAACAGTTTTTGCTTTGGATGAGGAGCCGATTCCATGACTTCACCCCGGTCATTCTTTATTTCAAGCACCTTGGAGGCGACATTTTTGCCGTCAGGTTTCATGATCTCCAGCACTTCGCCCGTCAGGAATTTGTTCTTTTGCTCGAATATCGCCCTGTCGCCCTCGATACTCTCAACCGTTCCAAGATAGATA
>JAILHY010000089.1 GCA_024695575.1 Lachnospiraceae bacterium | reverse complement strand
GAACATCCCGATCTTATTGTTTTTATCGGGGACAATGTTACCGGAGGAAGAAACAGGGAAAGACTTAAGGAATTCTGTGATTTCGTGGATTCCTACGGCATATACTGGTGCCCGATCCTTGGAAATCACGAAGGCGACAATCCCCTTTCCGAGAAAAGACGGGATATGGTTAAGAAGATGTCCGGGGCTAAATTCTGTCTTCTTGAAGCGGATGACAAAACTCTTCCCGACGGACGAAAGGTCGGAAGAAACGGTAATTACGCAATTCACCTTTGCAACAAAGATTCTAAAATATTTGAAACACTCTTCTTTATTGATACCGGGTCTGACATGACCCCCAAGGAAGTAAAAGAACACGGGCTTGACAGTTCCAGATCCTACGACGCTTATATCCTCCCGACTCAGATAGAATGGTACAGGGGTATGGTCGAAAAGCAGGGTAAAGGAGTAAGATCCGTAGTATTTGGGCATATTCCCCTTCCGGAGTTTAAATTAGGCTATGAACTGGCTACTGATAATGACCGGGAATACTCACATGAAAACGGGTGGATATCAGGCTACAGGCGGGAAAATGTATGCTGCTCTCCCGTAAACACCGGTATGTTCTCTGCAATGCTTGAAAGTGATTCCACTTACGCTTATTTTGCAGGGCATGACCACATAAACGATTTCATCGTAACCTACAAAGGTATCATGCTTGGCTACAATCTGCCCGGTAATTACAGTTCCTACAACATAATCAGCAAAAAAGAAAAACCCATCTTCGGAGGTATAGATTATCCCATTCAGGGCTACAACATCTATACATTCTCCGAAGACAGGAAAGTTTCCGTAAAGCCTGTCATGTACCATAACGCCTTCCCCGAACTAAGGGACGAGGTCATGAGTATTATCAGAAAAAAGTAAATGAACGATCAATCATTAAAGATCGTTGCAACAAACTCGGCGAAAAGTGAATCCGCCCAGGCAAACCAGAATCTCGTATAATCTGAGGGCAAATCGGGATTGAAGGATTCGTGCATCGCAAAGCATTCATTATCTGTATTAAGGAGCGTATGGAGAAGATCCATACGTTCTTTTTCGTCTGTGCTTGTAAGCCCCTGCATAATAAGGCTCATGGGCCAGATATTACCGTCGGGAGTGTGAGGGCTTCCGATACCTTTCGCGAAACTACCCTTGTAAAAGAAAGGATTATCCTTGCTTAAGATAAAACGCCTTGTATTCTCGTAAAGCTCGTCACCTCTTGAAGCGATCCCGAAATAAGGCAGGGAAAGAAGGCTCGGTATATTTGCATCGTCCATAAGAAGATGATTGCCAAGACCATCTGTTTCGTAAGCATAGACCTTACCGTATCCTTCACGCTCAACGATTCCGAAATCCTCAATTCCTTTAAGAATAGTTTCCTTAAGCCCGGATGCGCGCTTGGAAAGTTTCTCGAAATCCTTTGCAGTTTCTTTTCCCGAATCCTTAAGAAGGGTGTACATGGTGGTAATGCTTTCAAGGGCCTTGGCCACGAAAAGGTTCTCGGGAATATTGTATCCGTAGGTGCAGACATCATCGCTTGGTCTGAAGCCTGTCCAGGTCATGCCCGTATAGCCGATGGGAGTACCGTGTCCGTCACAGGGGATACCGCTGTAGGTTCCGTCAGCCTTGGATCGCCTGAAAAAGTAAGGTGACTGGTCATGCTTTGTTTCCGTTTCAAGTACCGTAAGTATGGCTTCTATGGCTTTGGCTTCTTTTTCCGAAAGAACGGAAAGGTCACCGGTACTCTTAACATGCACATCGATCAAAAGAAGATGATAACTTAAAGAATCAGTTTCGTACTTTCTTTCCCAGTCTCCGGAAACCATGTCGCACTCGTCACCTTCCCACATGGAACGTGCTTCGCTCCACTCAAGGAATGAATTGGCGTAAGGGTCTCTGATTATGCAATCACACTGACGTCTGATAAGGCTCTCGATCAGTTTCTTTACCTCGGGACAGCTGTTTTCAAAGGGTATATAGTGCTTTACCTGAGCTGCGCTGTCACGAAGCCACATGGCGTTAATATCGCCGGTTATCATGAAGATTTCGTCAGATACCACCTTTTCATTTCCAAGGGCATCCTTTGATACTTCACCGGGGAGCATCAACGTTCTCTCCGCAGTATCCATAAAGCAGTTTCTGAAGGTCTTTTTGAGTTTGGTTTCTTTTTCCTTGTCAGGTAAATTAATGCGTGCTGCAATAAGGCTGCACTTTTCTTCAAGCTCGCTTAAAAGCTTCTCTTTATTTATGGTATTATTCATGATTCACCTCGTTATGCTTTGAATTTTTTCCATCCCCTGACGGCCAGGAGACAAATGAGTGCTCCGATGACGGAAACTACCACCCAGACGATGATGCATGGTCCCCAGTCACCGTTCTTTATAAGATGCGGGAAACCGGCAACCGCCAGGGACGTTCCCACATAGGTAAGGGAATTGATGATTCCGCTCATGGTTGCTACGATTCCGTACTTTTCAAATTTGGCGGGTACGACGCACACGAGAAAGAAATTGACCGCGTGCATGCATCCGACTATGACCGCCGCAAGGATCACGGTAAGGTATTTGTTGTTCTGATAAGTTAAAAGAAGCACAAAGGAAAGAATGGCGGAAGCTGCGAATATTACGGCGGATCCGTTTAATTCCTCCTTGACCCATTTGTTGGCCGCGATACCAACGACCTTCATGCTGATTACTCCAAGCATGGGAATAGCTACAGCATAAAGAATGGCGTATTCACTTGGGATCATAAAGGTATTACGAAGAAGTGTGGGAACCCAGTCGGTAATTCCGTCTCTTAAGGCGCCCTGAAGGATAATGCCTATAGCGATCAGGATAAAGCCCGATGCCATCAGTTGTTTAAAGGAAAGACCCGGCGCCTTCTTTGAAACGCCGTCTTCCGATACCTCTTTCTTTTTCGAAGGAATATCGATAAAGGATGATATCCGCTTAAATCCGGAGAGACATGTTAAAAGGATGATACCTGAAACCGCTGCGGATGCAAAGAAGGTGTAGCGCCAGTTGTTAAAGAGTTTAAGCCATATCAAAGAGGCGGTCAGATACACAAAAATCGTACCGGATATGCCCGCAACGTTGACATTGGCAGCAACGGTGTTGTAACGTTTTTCATCCATGAGGGAAGCCATGATGCGGACCAGAGGCGGCCAGAGCATGCTCTGCGCAAAGCCGTTTACAAACCAGACCGGGAATCGAAGGCCTTCGGGCGCAAAAGGCATTATGAGATTACAGAGCACCGTGACGGAAAGTCCGAAAATGATGAGCTTACGCGGTTTAAATCTGTCGCCTAAAATACCGCTTATGATCTGCCCTGCGCCATAGGATATGACGCCTAGAGTCTCAACCAGACCTGCGGAACCTGCGTTTATCCCTTCGGAAGAGATGATCGCGTCCATGACTATTGAATAGTCTTTTCTGGTAAGATAGCTTGCAAAATAAACAAGCGGACAAAGAAAACCCAGAAGTTTTATGGCGTATTCTTTGTTTAATGTTCTTTCTTTTTCCATATTTACCCCAACCCTTTAATTTCAAATAATAATATAATACCACATTCTGAGAAAATGTCTTGCATAATCGGCAATAAAGGAGTATTATTATCTCGAATCTTAACACGTGTTAAATTCTTTTTCAAGTCGAATTTTATAAGGAGGGGTAAATGGTACGCACAACTTTTCTTAACGATCCCAATGCCGTATGGTTAAAAGGAAATCTTCACAGTCATTCCACCAATTCGGACGGAAAGCTCACCATCGATGAAATGCGGAAAGCCTATATCGAGCACGGATATGACTTCCTGGCTATATCGGATCACGACTTCTATTCGGATACAAGGGCTCTTTCGGACGATAAACTTACTATGATCCAGGGCTTTGAGCTTTACGGAAATGCCACCGACGGTAAAGACATCCATCTGCATTTCCTGTGGGAGGATGCCATCGAAGGCATAGAACCAAACACTAAAGTCAAGCTTCCTGAGAGAACAGGCGAGGTAACATCCCGTTTTTCTTACGATATGAGAAAGAAAGGAGCTTTCGTTCAGCTTAATCACCCTCACTGGTCCATGCTTGCAAGCACCGAGGTTGAGGACGAAAACCCTTATCACGCCGTTGAAATAATCAATTACGGAACGGAATGGCTTGAAAACACCGGTGACGGCAGTGTGTTCTGGTCTGAGATGCTCTACAGGGGCGTTAAACTCTGGGGAACAGGCAGTGATGACAACCATAACGGTGCTCCTCTTGATGATATGTACAGCGATTCTTTCGGCGGTTTCACCGTTGTAAAAGCAAGGGATCGCTCACCCAAAGCCATTATGGAGGCTCTTTTCAACGGAAGCTTCTATACTTCCACAGGCCCTTCCATCTATGACTTTTATCTTGACGGGGATGAGATCCACGTGGTCTGCTCTCCCTGCGAAAGGATCTTCATAAGCGGTCACACAAGACCCTATCAGCGTAAACTCGGACGCCACGTGACCGAATTTGTCACAAAGCTTAAAGGATCCGAGAAACTCGTCCGCGCCGAATGTATGGATGCAGCCGGACGTTCCGCGTACACTAACCCCATTTACCTGACCTGATTCAAATAAAGGAGAGAAAACATGAATATTCAGTGTTTAAAAGAATTTGATTTCGGAATGCCTTTGGAACAGATGCGCTCCGTTCCCGTTTCCCTTGGAAAAGATATGCCAAAGGCTGTACTTTTTGTTTATTCAAGACAGGGAAACCTTGATCCCTGGCCTGAGGAGTTTAATTATCCAAAAGATACTCTTAAGATGTCACTTTACACTCTTGACGGTGTGCCCATGTGGACCAAGGACTTAGGCCCCGGCGTTATCCCCGGTGTCTGGTATGCTCCTTTTATTTCTTTTGATCTCGACGGCGACGGTGTGGATGAGATCTGGTTTTTAAACAATCTTAACCCCAACCTTCCCTTCAGCTTAAATGCAAGAGTGCTGGAAAGACTGGATCCTTTTACCGGAAACACAACGGGACAGTGGACGTGGCCTGACAATACCATAGACGATACAATGTCACACTCTTACCGTTTCTATATAACCGGCGGCTATGTACACGGAACTCCCGTACTTGTGACCGCACAGGGTACCTACCGCGATATGTATCTTCAGGGCTACAACCCCGACATGTCCAAGCGCTGGGATATTAAGATCCCCTATAACGACGGCGGTGCCAGAGCCAGCCATCTTTGCCCCATCCTTGATTTTAACGAGGACGGAATTGACGAAATGTTCTGGGGCGAGCGCCTTATAAGCCTTGATGACGGACACGAGCTTTTCTGCGGAGACAAAGGAAACTACTTCGGACACTCCGATATAGTCCTTCCTTTCATAGATAAGAAGACCGGCAAAAAGTACATCTTTACCTGCCGTGAAGACTATGAAAAAGAAGGAGAACCCAGAGTCGTTACCTACAACGAAAAGGGCGAAAAAGTCTGGACTGCAATCCCCAGTGTCGGACATATGCACAGCGGCTGGCTTGCAAATATGGGTCCCGACCACAGAAAAGTCGCCATGGCCATGCGTATCAACAGAAAAGTCATCAATAACTCAATAGTTGATACCGAGCCTACAGACTTCTATTTCGATGCAGTAACGGGCGAACCTATGGAATCTCCGCTTCCTTTTGAGGGACACTCCTACCTTCCCATCGATTTTAACGGCGACGGAAATCACGAATTCTTCGCAACAGAAGGACCCAAGCGTGGATTTGTAGCCGATGCTTCGGGTAAGATTTACGGTTTTGTGGGCGGTCATACCGTTCGAAGCGGCAAGGTCATCGAGGACCATCCCGGCGAAACTCTTATGGTATACTATTCTCAGGAAGGAAAAGTAAGGATCTGGGGCGATGCGGACGCTTCCGAAAACGAGTTTACCAAAGATCGTTACAGTCATCCTTACCACTTTAGAATGCAGCACTTTATGGGAACGGGTTACAACCATATTCACGGTCACGTTTCCTGCGGAATGTAAATTAATACCCCGGAGGCTCTTTGCTTCCGGGGTGACTCAGTAAAGGATAAGAGATGAAGGACAGAAGCGACTCTTACCGCTATGAAAGCGTAAACGGACTAAAAGCATCCAACCTGCTTGAATACCTGATGCAGGGCGGTCGTGAAGAAAGCACGATCCGGGCTCTCACCGAAGCTTTGCTTGACTATATGAGAAAAAGGCGGGACTGCGCGGATTTCAGAGCCGCTTATTTGATTCGTGTGCTTTTTTCTTTTGAGCATGACATCCCTAAGGATCTTTATGACGAGATCCTCTCTGAACTTCTTTCTTTTCCCTATGAAGACTGCGGCGGACATGATATGTGTACCTGGACGGAAAATCACAGACTCTATGCGGCAGGGATCGAATTCCTTATTACTGAGAAGCATGGTTCTGCCAGATTCTCCGATGGAAAAAGTAACGATTACCACAGGGAGCACGCAATAAGAAGCCTGGAAACAGGGCTTTCCCACATTATCGAATTCGGCTTCTGCGAATGGGGAAGCAACAACTATTATTCCGAGACCATGGCTGGTCTTGCAAATCTTGTTCAGTTTTCTAAAAACCCTTCCATAACCGGGAAGGCTCGCCGCGCCCTTTACATGATCCTTTACGATATTCTCTCCCAGACCGTATACAACGAAGGCTATATCTACAATCCCGCCTGCGCAAGGGCATATGTTGACAACAAGGTCTCTTCCGCTTTGGGAAACTATCTTGAGGCCCAGATCCGCGGGATGTTTGGCGAGAACGTCCTTATGTTTAAGGAAAAAGAAGGCTGTTTTCTTCAGCTTCTTTCCGCGAAGGACGAAGAAGGAAAGCCTGTATTCACCGTACCGGAAAGCTTTCTTTCTATGGTAAAAACAGGACCTAAGGAAACCTGCATAAGACAGGGTGTCGATATTGACGATTACGGAAAGTACGGCCTTAAATCCTATTCACAGGAAAACGTAAGATACGCCATGACAGCAGGGGCGATCTCTGAACCAAGAGCCATTTGTCATACCATGCGATACTTATAGGAAACCGGCCTCATCGAAAACGGGATGCTTAAGGACCTTAAGCCCTTTGCCAAGCCCTTTCTTTATCGTACGGGATTACTTAAGCAGTTTAAGAAACTCTTTCCCATGGGTTATGACGGCGTATCCATGGAAGAAGGAAGGGTTTATACATACACCGACATGAACTACTCCATTTCTGCTGCCTTTGATTTCAGAGTCGGTGACATCCTCTATCAGCAGAACAGCCTTTCAATCAATCTTTCCCACCAAATAAGCCTTTTTGCCAACGTTCCTTTCTTAGAAATGTCTGAGAAGGGTTCACCCTGCTACTGGATAGGAAGTGCCATGGCAGGACGCGCAATAGCATACAAAAACTTCGGCGCCATCATCTTTAATCCCCAAAAGAATCGTTTCGGCATCAAAAAATCCCATCTTTTCTTCCCTGTGGGACTCTTTGACGAAATTGACCTATCGGGACGGGGTTGTGGGGTCATTTTGGGCAGAACTTCCGGCGTAAACGTATGTGTGCGCACTAACCCGGGCGTATATTTCATTCCAAAAGAAAAGTCTCTAAAAGAGGATATTTCTTTTTATCAGGATGAAAAGATCCCGGCAGGCTCCTACTCCTTTGAATATGATCTGATGAATGAAACAAAGGGATACCATTACTACACCTTTGAAGTCGACAACCGCCTTGATTTCGCGGAATTCTGTGATCTCATGCGCGAAAGAAAGGTTTCTTTTTCCGAGGAAAAGGGCATGCTTGAATACGAATCTGACAATACTTTCAAGCTTAGCTACAAGGGCCCGTTCCTTGTAGACAATAACGAGTTTAAGCCTGATTTTAACAGGCTTTCGGATATTATAGGAGAATTTGACAATGCTTTATAACCATTCAAAGCATCTTTCGGACGAAGACTTTAAGAACCCGGAATCTGCCTACAGGGGTGCTCCCTTTTGGGCCTGGAACACCACCATGACTGAGGATAATATCAGATTCATGGCCGATGTCTTCAAAAAAATGGGTATGGGCGGCGCGCATCTTCATGTCCGCACCGGGCTTACCAACAGATATTTAAGCGACGAGTTCATGGATCTAATAAAGAAGACCCGTGAAGAATTCTCCAAAAGGGGACTTCTTACCTGGCTTTATGATGAGGATCGCTGGCCTTCGGGGGCGGCAGGCGGATTTGTTACTTCCGACCATAAATACAGGTCAAGATATCTTGTTTTTTCCTGTTTTCCGCCTGAAAAAGACGGTTTGGACAAGCCTCAGTTCGCATCTTCCGGAACCCCCAGAAGAAGCACGGAAAGAAGACTTTTATCCCGATACGAAATAAAGTTCGAAAACGGGAAACTATCTTCTTATCGGATGCTTGGGGACAAAGAAGAACCTCAGGAAGGCTCTGAAGTTAGATATGCCTATCTTGAAGTTGCCGGTGACAATCCCTGGTTTAACTACGCTTCTTACGTCAATACTCTTGATAAACACGCCATTGATGAATTTATAAAGATCACTCACGAAAGATATTACAAAGAAACCGGAGAATTCTTTGGAAAGGATATCCCTGCGATCTTTACGGATGAACCGCAGTTTCCTGGAAAACACAGACTTGAAACCGTTGACAGCAGGAAAAGTGTTATCATTCCTTTTTCAGATGATTTCGAAGAAAGCTTCAGGGTACGCTACGGCCACAGTCTCCTTGAACATCTTCCGGAGCTTTTCTGGGAGACAGGTGAAAACACTTATTCAAGCATTCGATACGAATATCACGATTTTGTCTGCGAGCGCTTTGTATCGGCAGTTTCCGATAATATCGGAGCATGGTGCAGGGATCACGGCATTCTTTTAACCGGACACATGATGGAAGAGCCGACTCTTACATCCCAGACGGCGGTTCTTGGGGAAGCCATGAGGTCATACAGAAGTTTCGGAATTCCCGGAATAGACATGCTCTGTGACAGGCGGGAGTTTACCACCGCCAAGCAGGCTGAATCCGCAGCGCATCAGATCGGTGCCGAAGGAGTTATGAGCGAGCTTTACGGTGTTACGGGCTACAAATTTGATTTTAGAGGCCACAAGCTCCAGGGAGACTGGCAGGCTGCTCTTGGCGTGACCGTAAGAGTTCCTCATCTTTCCTGGACTTCAATGGAGGGCGAAGCCAAGCGCGATTATCCTGCTTCCATCAGCTATCAGTCACCATGGTTCGAAGAATACAATCTCATTGAAGATTATTTTGCAAGGATCAATACCGCTCTTACCAGAGGAAAGCCCGATGTCAGAGTCGGTGTAATACACCCTATCGAGTCCTTCTGGCTTCTGTGGGGCAATGATGAAGAAACCGGCGATATCAGAAAGGCCAAAGAAGAAGAATTTACCTACATTGTTAACAGCCTTCTTTCCGGGTTTATGGATTTTGACTTTATCGCAGAGTCTTTACTTGCAGACTTCGAAAATGGTACGCAATCCGGTCGTTTTAAGTGCGGAAAGATGGATTATGACGCGATTGTCGTTCCTAACCTTATTACCATTAGATCAACCACCCTTACGCTCTTGCTCGAATTTGCAAAGGCCGGCGGCAAGGTCATAGTCCTTGGAAATCTGCCTTCTTATGTGGATGCAAAGCCTTCGGATGAAGCAAAGGAACTTTCAAAATACTGTGAGACCCTTTCTTTTTCAGGGTATGAACTGCTGAATGCCCTTAAGGACCAAAGGACTCTTGACATTCGATACAAAAACGGGTTCAGGGCCGAGAACCTTGTATACCAGTTAAGGGCCGAAGGAAACGGAAAATGGCTGTTTATCGCCCATGCCTACAAGCCTGAGCAACCCGATGTTCCTAAACCTGAGGAAATAGTGATCAAGATCGAAGGTAAATACACGCCTCTTTGCTACGACGCCCTTACAGGCAATATTTATGCGATCCCCTACACATGTTCTGAAGGTCAAACAGTGATCGAATATGAAATGTTTGCACACGACAGCCTTCTTTTAAGGCTTGATAAGGCAGGAACCTCAGACGTTTCAGGCGATACCACAGTTAATGAGCACACGGGTGAACCCTGCCGAATCCCCATTTCCGGCAAGGTTAAGGCGCGCCTGACTGAGCCCAACGTTCTTTTGCTTGATATGGCAGAGTACAGTGTAGACGGCGAGCCCTTTAATGAAAAAGAAGAAATTCTGAGGCTTGATAACATTTTGAGGAAACGTTTCGGCTATCCCCTTCGAACCGAAGCATCGGCGCAGCCCTGGGCATGTGAAAAGAATAAAGACCCGGAACATGAGCTGACTCTTAAATTCCTGTTTGAATCTGCCATCGAGGATGTAAATGTTTCCCTGGGACTTGAGCATGCATATGACTGTAAGCTTGTCTTTAACGGGGAAACCGCTAATAACAAACCCGATGGTACTTTCGTGGATCTTGCCATTGATAAAGTCCCTCTGGGAAAGCTTAAGAAGGGGCAAAACGTACTTACAGTCACCATGCCATTCTCTCCTTCCGAGAACGTGGAAGCCATGTATCTCCTGGGGGATTTCGGCGTAACCTGCAGAGGCTGTGAGACTTTGATAGTCGGAAAACCCGATTTCCTTTGCTTTGATGATATTACCAGGCAGGATCTTGCTTTTTACGGAGGAAACACGGATTACATCTTCGATGTAGACTTACCTCACGCAGGAACCCTCTCCATATCCGTAACATCCTTTAAGTGTCCCGCCATCGCGGTTACCATAGACGGCAAAAGAAAGGGCATCATAGCCTTCTCGCCCTACGAACTTAAGGTTCCGGATGTTGACAAAGGACGACACGAAATAGTACTTACCGCTTTCGGAAATCGCATGAACACATTCGGTCCTCTTCATATGACTGACGGAAACACAAGATCACAGGGCCCCAGCGCCTGGAGAACACAAGGTTCCAGGTGGTCCTACGAATACAGACTTGAACCCACAGGTATCCTTAAATGTCCGGAAATAACACTGTTATGAACAAACTTAACTTTTTTGAACCGGGAAAGATGACTTTCCTTGGAATATACAGAGATCACCTGGATTATACCCTGCTTCTTGACATGTATATACGGCGGGATTTACTGCCTACGCCTTCTTTGATCAGGAGAGAAACTCCGGTGTACTCTTTGCTTTTCGCCAGGAACAATGCGAAGAGGCAGAGCTTACCCTCACCCTTCCCTTTGTTGATCCAAAGAGTGAAATTATCCTCACGGACGAAGATACAAAAGAAATGAAGACCATAGCTTCTCAGGGCTTTACTATCGCGTTTTCTTCTAAAAGAGAAGCAAAGCTTATCTGGATAAATCAAAATAAAACACAGTAACGATTAACGCCCTAAATAGCTGTTCCAGTGCTTAAGCCATGCCTTACTTTTGTTTCTTTTTTCAACATGACCCTTTGCGATCCGCACAAAGAAATGGCTCTCATCTTCGCCTGCGATCCTGCCGCCGTTTTTCTGCATTACGCGAAGGGACGCAGGATTATCCTTATTCACCCTAAGATAGAATTCATCTTCAGGAACAATAGTCCTTGAAACATCAAGAGTAAGGCGCAGACCTTCCGTGGCATATCCTTTGCCGCGGTACTCTTTCTTTATGAAATATCCGATATGACCCGCACCGTTTCTAAGGGCATCCGTAAGGTAGTGACGGATCCGGAACTGGCCCACAATAACGTCATCATCCCACAGATAAAGAAATGTCTCCGGAACCATCCAGTCAGGCATGTCTTCACCCTTTTCATACTTTTCCATTTTGGGCAACAATTCTTTTTCAAAATCTTCCCTTGAGATCCCGTGATCGGGATTGGTAAGGCCGTTTTCATCCTCCGGCATATCCCGCACAAAAGCCCATTCTTTTTCTATGTCTGTGTTGTATTTCTTTAAGCTGAGCATCTTAATTCTCCTGTTGTTTCATCTGGTCAGTTCGTTTATAATCTGCTGGATCCTTGGTTTTTCGTAAAAGTAATTTTCCATGGGATTCCGAAGGGCGTGCTGCACCGCGTCGGCATCCTTTATTATCTCATCAAACCAGTGACCCTTTACGTTCTTGTCGCTGTGATTGTAGATCCCTGAGTAGATCATGTCCAGCTCTTCGGCTGTGAAGCTCTTTAAGTGGTTCAAAACGGCTTCTTTTGCGTGATCCGCGCATTTATGGGCATGGTCGTCCGTATCTTCCGATCTGTCCACGTAGGTTAGGAGGTCGTGGAGCATCCCTGCTATTTCCGCAAGTTCCGCTGTTTCACGGGAATATCCACGCTTTAAAGCAAGCAACGAGGCCATGAGCCCTACGCCGTAAAGATGCACGAAGGCGCCTCGTTTCGCTTCCTCGTCCTCTATCCCCTTAATGATTGGATCCAGTATGTTCCTGACTTCATCAAGTCTTGTGTATTGACGTTCCATAATTCCCCCTATGGTGTTTCTTTTACCCAGCGATATACTGTTTCGATGGTTTTTTCGTCAGCCATCTTGATGACATAGTTGTCATTTATTATCTTATCTTCGCCATTTTCTTTGTACATGAGAAAGAATCTGGAGGTGATATAACCTTCGTAACATCTGGCATCATAGATATTGACGCTTATAAGTTCAAGGGGGTCGTTTAATACGACTTCACCATTTTCTACCGAGGATTCGACGATTCTTTTTGATTCATCATTGAAGTTCTTATAAGCCTGCGATACTTCTTGCAGATCTTCGTCTGGAAGCGTCGGAGCCTCTTTGACAGATTCTGCAAAAGAAAGTTTATTCACTATAGCGGGCCGGTTTTCGGGCCCGTAGTGATAGTCCTTAGCCCGGATCATCGCATTTATCAAAAGGGCTCCGGTGTAGTATCCCGAAATCCTTATGGGGAAGAAATATTCCGGCTGAAGCATGGCTTTACACATTTTTTCGATCATTTTGTCCGCAGCCTTTTCATCCAGCTGCCTAAGAACCTGCCACTCGACATAGGTGGCGCTTCCTTCGATCTCTTCGCCGTTACATTCGTATGTGAATTCGTATGGAAACTTTTCCTGTCGATATTTTCTGCACCTTAATAGTTCCTTATATTTATCCTCATCAAAGCCTTCCAGCATATCCAAAAGAATTCGGTTTTCGTAAAGCTTCAAACTCAGGTTTTCTTCCGAGTATCTGTACTTGTAGAGAGCTTCCATTTCTTTTGCAAAACAGTTCCAGCCCTGAGCCTCCTGATAACCATGAAACATTTCGTGCACAATGCAGGATGTAATCTTGGGAATTTCCATTTCCTCCTGCGCGTTCCAGATGGCGATAAGCTAGTCCTGGTACTTGATGGCAGTATTAGCACAAAAGTCAGTGGTTTTTTCGATGTATTTGCCGTCAAAGAAACATTCTTTGTCATTATACAGCGCAAACTTAAGCGGTCTGAAACCTTCCCAGATCCTGTCAAAATCCAGCTTCTTTATCGACTCGCTGATCTCATAATACGTTTTTTCCAAGTCAATACTCATCCCCCAATGTCCTCCTTTAAGACAATTCCTTGAAAATTAAGGTAATTATTCCCAATTAGGCT
>JAILHY010000116.1 GCA_024695575.1 Lachnospiraceae bacterium | reverse complement strand
CCGCATGTATGAATATGACAGTGCCGGCCGTGTGAATAAGGAAATGACCAAGAACCTCTACGGCGGTTACGACGTTGATGAATACGAGTTTGATTCAAACGGAAATAAGAGCTCAAGCAAGAAGTGGAGTAATGGAAAACTCTTAGAGTGGTTTGAGTACGAGTACGAATACAACGGCGGTAGTGGCAAGCCTTCGGTTGCAACCATCAATCAGGTAAACTTCTCAGCCGATTATACCAAGCAGTCCGTAAGCAAGATTGGTTACTGCGCATTCTTCTATGATGAGTATGGCAGTCTTTCACAGGAATCCTTCTCAGATGATAAGGTATACCTTTGGACGTACAACTCAGATGGAACCGCAAGACAGCGCGAGACCAGGATCGGTGTCAATTTCATGGAACTTTTAAGATATGAATATGCGCCTGCAGGTACCCTGGTTAAAGAAACCACCTACGCTAACGATCCCATGGTAATTCAGGAAGAAAAGATATACTCATACGGAACCGTATATATCCAGGTTCCCAATAACTGATGAAGAACAGCAAAGTAAAACCGCTCTCAGTGTGAGGGCGGTTTTTTTTGCTGTAAGTAACGCATCTTGTCGTCTTCGTGTTTGGAAGAACCTGCCACATAGGTACCTGTAAGCCTTGAAACCTCTTCAAGTGCCATGGCATTTTCGTATATCATGCTGTCTAATGTCTTGTGACTGGTGGGTATGGGTTCCAAGCGTCCCTGGGCCACCAGATCATGGATCTTGCCGATGGGTATACCCAAGGCTCTGCTCATGATGGGAGCGGTACTGGGGCCGTGCTCATCGATATACTGGTCGATGCGGCCGAAATCGTCATATTCGACATTATTACAGTGATCGCAGATATATGAGCCTCGCCCTTTGTATCTTAAGGGCTTACCGCATTTACTGCAGGTCATGGGCTCTGATATTGGTGCGAACGCATTTATTCTTTTGGGTTTTTCTTTTTTTTCATTGGCCATAGCTGTCTGCTCCGGCGACTTTTTTATGTGCTGTGGAGAGCATAAGTTTGATTCGGTTCAGCTGGTTAACTTCGCTGGCTCCGGGATCGTAATCGATGGCTACGATGTTGGAGTTGGGATAATGCCTGCGGAGCTGTTTGATGACACCTTTACCCACAACGTGGTTAGGGAGACATCCGAAGGGCTGGGTACATACTATATTGGATGCACCCGAGTGGATGAGTTCAATCATCTCGCCAGTAAGGAACCAGCCTTCACCAGTCTGGTTACCGATGGATACGATATCCTTGGCATAATCGGCAAGTTCATCTATGGTAGCCGTGGGCTGGAAACGTTTGCTCTTTTTAAGCTCTTTCTTTGAAGTACTACGTAAATATTCTAACAGATTTATACCACGTCTGGCAAGAAAAGCTGTTCGTTTACTTGTACCAAGATATTTGGCTTTGTATTCCTGATTCTTAAAGCAGTAGAGGATAAAGTCCATAAGATCGGGGACAACGGCCTCGGCACCCTCTGATTCAAGCAGATCCACAAGATGATTGTTGGCAGTGGGAGAGAACTTGACCAGGATCTCACCAACCACGCCGACCCTGGGCTTTTTAATATCCAGAAGTTCGATGTTGTCAAAATCGTGGATTATCTCTTTGCACATTTTCCTGTATTTGGAAAGAGATACATGTTTACTCTTTAAGAATTCGTTACAGCGTGCTTCCCACTTGGCATGAAGTTCATTAACCGAGCCTTTCACCTTCTCGTAGGGTCTGGTCCTGTATACAACGCGCATAAACAGATCGCCGAAGTAGACGGCAATAAGTCCACGTTTAACAAGATCAAGTGAAAGCTTAAAGCCCGGGTTTGGCTCGAATCCCGAAAGGTTCAGGGACACGACCGGTACATGATCAAGACCTTCTTTTCGAAGGGCACGCCTTATAAAAGCAATATAGTTGGTAGCTCTGCAACCACCGCCTGTCTGGGTGATGATGAGTGCAGTTCTGTTAAGGTCGTATTTGCCTGACAACAGACCGCCCATAAGCTGCCCCGTAACAAGAAGCGATGGATAGCAGGCATCGTTATTAACATATTTAAGTCCAAGGTCGATTGCTGTCTTGGTATCCACATCGGGGATCACCATGTTGTAGCCGCCGTAGTTGAAGGCGGTTTCCAGTAATCCGAAGTGGATGGGCGACATCTGAGGAGCAAGAAGAGTATAGTTCTTTTTCATCTCTTCGGTGAAGATGACGCGGTTGTAGTTTGCAGGACCGGTGGTGCGCACGTGATGACGCATTTCACGAACCCTTACAGCAGAAAGAAGGGAACGTATACGGATCCTTGCAGCACCCAGGTTGTTGACCTCATCGATCTTAAGACAGGTGTATATCTTATCCTTGGCTGTAAGGATATCGTTGACTTGATCCGTTGTTACGGCGTCTACACCGCAGCCGAAGGAATTAAGCTGTATAAGTTCAAGATTCTCTTTGGTCGCAACGAAGCTTGCAGCCGCATAGAGCCTTGAATGGTACATCCACTGATCGGATACGATAAGAGGACGTTCCGGCTTAACAAGGTGAGATACGCTGTCTTCGGTAAGTACCGCGATGCCGTAGGAGTTGATAAGCTCGGGAATACCGTGGTTGATCTCTGGATCTATATGATAGGGGCGGCCCGCAAGGACGATACCCTTTTTGCCTTCTTTTTCAAGCTGGGCAATTACTTCCTCACCCTTAGCCTGCATGTCTTTCCTTGCATTGGCAAGTTCTTCGAATGCCTTGTGAACTGCTTCTTTAACTTCTTTGGCGGGAATCTCCGTAAACTCCTGTACGAGGGAAGAATAAATGGTTTCCTCGCTTTCAAAGGACATGAAGGGGTTACGGAATCTTATTTCACCGCGGCTTATTTCTTCGACGTTATTCTTGATGTTTTCGGAATATGAAGTAACAATGGGGCAGTTATAGTGGTTTCCGGCTTCTTTTACCTCGTTACGCTCGTAGAATACGGCAGGGTAGAAGATAAAGTCCGGATGTTTGTCTATAAGCCACGCAACGTGCCCGTGGGCAAGCTTTGCAGGATAACATTCCGACTCAGAAGGAATTGATTCGATTCCGAGGGAATAGATCTGGTGATTCGATAAAGGAGAAAGAAGTACGCTGTACTTAAGCTCCGTAAAGAATGTGTACCAGAAAGGGTAGTTTTCGTATATGTTAAGAACTCTGGGAATTCCTACGGTGCCGCGTACAGCCTGATCGGGGCCTAAAGGCTCGTAGCCAAAGTATCTTTTAAGTTTGTAATCAAAGAGGTTCGGTACGTTATCTTTATTCTTGACCTTGCCGATGCCGCGTTCACAGCGGTTTCCGGAAATGTACTGACGACCGCCGGAGAATCTGTTGATGGTGAGGCGGCAGCTGTTGGTACAGCCCTTACACTTGGCCATTGAGGTCTCGAATTTAAGATCGCAGATGTCCTCATAGGAGAGCATGGTGGTCTTATAATCTTCGGTGAATTTCTCTCTTGCGATCAAAGCAGCACCGAAGGCACCCATGATACCTGCAATATCTGGACGGATCGCATGGCATTTGGCAGTCTTTTCAAAACTTCTTAAAACCGCATCGTTATAGAAGGTTCCACCCTGTACAACGATGTTCTTTCCAAGGCTTGAAGCATCGGAAACCTTGATAACTTTAAAGAGAGCGTTCTTGATGACCGAATAGGCAAGGCCTGCGGAAATATCTGAAACCTCCGCGCCTTCTTTCTGGGCCTGCTTAACCTTGGAGTTCATGAATACGGTACATCTTGTGCCAAGGTCGATGGGGTGCTTGGCAAAGAGTGCGGCGTGAGCGAAATCCTGAACCGAGAAGTTAAGGGACTTTGCAAAGGTTTCGATGAAGGAACCGCATCCCGAAGAACATGCCTCGTTCAAAAGCACGCTGTCAACGGTCTGATTCTTGATCTTGATGCATTTCATGTCCTGACCGCCGATATCCAGGATGCAGTCTACATCAGGTTCAAAGAAAGCGGCAGCATAATAGTGGGCCACGGTCTCGACTTCGCCGTCGTCCAGCATGAATGCGGATTTCATGAGCTCTTCCCCGTAGCCCGTGGAGCAGGATCTTACAATCTTTGAATCGGAGGGCAGGAGCTGATAGATTCCTTTAAGTGCGGTGATGGCCGTATTCAAGGGACTTCCGTTGTTATTTGAGTAGAAAGAATGGAGAAGATCTCCGTCTTCCGAAATAAGTGCGATCTTGGTGGTTGTTGATCCTGCGTCGATACCGAGGAAGCAGTTTCCGTGATAGGACCTGATGTCGCCTTTTTTGACCATGGCCTTGGAATGGCGGGTCTTAAAGTCGTTATACTCGGCTTCGTCGACAAACAAAGGCTCCATGCGGGCTACTTCGAAGGACATCTTTATGCCCTTTGACAGTTTGTCGATCATGGAATTCAAGGAAAAAGAAACATCTTCTTTTGCATTTAATGCAGAACCCATGGCAGCAAAAAGATGGGATCTGTCGGTATTTACGACATGAGCGTCATCTAATTTGAGTGTACGGATAAATGCGACCTTAAGTTCCGATAAAAAGTGAAGAGGACCACCTAAAAAGGCAACTCGTCCGCGGATAGGCTTACCGCAGGCAAGGCCTGAAATGGTCTGGTTGACAACTGCCTGGAAAATGGATGCGGAAAGATCTTCCCTTGTCGCACCGTCATTGATAAGAGGCTGAATGTCGGTCTTTGCAAAAACGCCGCAGCGGGCAGCGATGGTATAGAGCGAATTGTAATTCTTGGCATATTCGTTAAGACCTGAAGCGTCAGTCTGAAGAAGACTTGCCATCTGGTCAATAAAAGAACCGGTACCGCCTGCGCAGATACCGTTCATGCGCTGTTCCACATTGCCGTCTTCAAAGTAGATAATCTTGGCATCCTCGCCGCCAAGCTCGATGGCAACGTCACATCCTGCAGTCATTTCCTGAAGAGCGGTGGAAACTGCGATAACTTCCTGGGTAAAAGGAACCTCCATGTGACTGGCGAGCGTAAGACCGCCGGAGCCCGTGATCATGGGATGTACGGATATGTCGCCAAGCTCATCCGCCGCCTTCTTTAAAAGGGCACAGAGAGTCTCCTGAATATTGGCAAAGTGACGTTCGTAATCAGAAAAAAGAACGTTCTTGTCCCTGTCAAGTATTGCTATCTTAACGGTTGTAGAACCTATATCGATTCCGAGTGAGTAGTAAGTTTCGTTCATGCGTATTACTTTCTTATAATGATATACATAGTTTTAAAAACCACATTGGTATATTTTAATTTATTATGATTTGAAAAGCAAGTGCGACGGGAAAATGAATTGTTAAATATTGATTAAGAAACGCGGGCTTGTTTACTTTTTGGGCACCGGATGATAAAATCAAGGGGATATTTTGAAAGGTCGGATGATAATGAACAAACTTGAAAAGAAATTCGGCAGATATGCCATTAGAAATCTTTCCTTTATACTGGTTATATGCTATGCATTCGGATACGTGCTGATGATGATCCCGTTTCTTAACGGGATACTTTCTTTCCTGACACTTGATCCTTACAAGATACTTCACGGACAGATCTGGAGACTGGTGACCTGGATCATAATTCCTCCTTCGGGATTTTCCATCACCACGCTCATCACACTTTTCTTTTACTGGTCCATAGGTCGGTCCTTAGAGAGGGCATGGGGAGACTGGCTCTACAATGTTTATATCTTTTCGGGAATGCTTTTTACGGTGCTTGGAAGCTTTCTTTTGCTTGTGTACCTTACTGTAAGGGCCGGGAGTTTTGAAACTGCGGGAATCCTCATGCAGACGGTTTCCTTTTATTTTTCGACATACTACGTAAACATGTCCATATTCCTGGCATTCGCGGCGACCTTCCCGGAGTCGGTGGTGCTTCTCATGTTCATTATACCTATCAAAGTAAAATGGCTTGGGATCATTTACGGCGCGTTCCTTGTATATCAGTTTGTTACGGCGCTCATTTCAGGAAATATCGTTACCTCGGTTGTGATAGTAGTGTCACTTCTTAACTTCGTGATCTTTTATCTCTACAGACAGAAGTTAAGGGGCAATACTCCAAGAGCCAGATTCAAACAGGCGGTAAGGCATCATGAGTATGTGCAGAATTACCGTGAAGGTCAGGTTAAGATAGCTAAGCATAAATGTGCGATATGCGGGCGTACGGACGAAGAGTATCCTGATCTGGAGTTCAGGTTCTGTTCAAAGTGTAACGGAAACTACGAATATTGCTCGGAGCATCTTTTTACGCATAAGCATGTGGAGTAGACGTTTGTAGTACGGTTTAACGGACTATTGAATCATTGATGAATGTGACGCTTCCGAAACAGCATAAAGCACTTTCTCACTTGGTGGCCAGCGCTTTTGTACGACAGTTCACTTCATTTGCTATATTAACGCTGTAGACGCCGTCTTCCAAAAGTGGGCCAAATCGTTCGAAAGTGTTATGCTGCTTTCGTACGCTGTGAAATCGATAACATAAGCGAACGCGAAGCTCAAAAAGATTTTGAGTGGTGATTAGGCCGGGAGCTGAGGGAAGATCCACCGCTTACGAAGACTTAACGCCAAAAACGAGAGCTGCGATTCCACGCGAACGTTTAATGGCGTTTAGTCGCAGTTAGCGGTTAGCTTGCCCGGAGCGGAGGCCGGACCACGAGAAACTTTTTGCAGTTCGTGCGAGCGTATCATTCAATAGTCAGTCTTAGTCATTTAACCTGAAATACAATAGACAAAAAAACTTAAACAGGAGATAAATATGTCAGATACATTTTTAGGTCTACTTTCCGAGGAGGAGGCATCCTTCCTTGAAATATACAAGGAAGATCTGGACGCCATCCCGTCTTTTGACGTCATCGAACGCGGGAATCTTCTTACTAAGGCAAAGTCCGGCGACGATGATGCACAGGGCCTTTTAATCCAGGATTTCATGCGTACCGCACTGGATGTGACCCATATGTATGCAGGTCAGGGCGTTTTGCTTCAGGATCTCATCGGAGAAGGAAACCTTGCTTTAGTCAGCTTTTTTAAGAATATCCCCGATAACATCACAGTTCAGACACTGGAACAGTCCGTTACGGAGGAGCTTGTAAGAGTCTTTGATGAACTTATCAAGGAGGCTTCCACAGAGGAATCCGAAAAGCAGAAGATGCTTAAAAAAGTTGAAAAGGTAGCGGCCGCTGCTAAGAAACTTTCCGAGGAGCGTGGCCGTAAAGTAAGCATAGAAGAGCTTGCGGAGGATTCAAAGATCTCATTAAAGCAGATCAGAGACGCACTTAAGAATACAGCAAACAAAATTGAAGGGATTGAATGAATGAAGGAATTTAAAGGTTGTAAGAACTATACTCTTATTAATACAGAGGAATTAAAGGATATCGGGGCAACTGCCTATACTCTTAGGCATGATAAGACCGGCGCAAGGGTTGCCTGCATTGCCTGCGATGATGACAATAAAGCATTTATGATCGGATTTAAGACACCCCAGTACGAATCTACCGGTGTGCCGCATATTCTTGAACATTCCGTTCTTTGCGGATCGGACAAATTCCCTGTAAAGGATGCAATGACTGAAGTTTCAAAGGGAAGTCTTAACACTTTCCTCAATGCTTTTACCTATCCAGACAGGACCTGTTACCCCGTTGCAAGCTGCAACGATAAGGATTTTCAGAACCTGATGGATGTTTATCTTGATGCCGTTTTCTTCCCCAGAGTATACAATGACAAGCGTATATTCATGCAGGAAGGCTGGCACTTTGAAATGGACAAGCCTGATGGCGAGCTTACCTATAACGGCGTAGTGTACAATGAGATGAAAGGAGTTTATTCTTCTCCCGATTCATCCCTTTCTTCCTACATACTGTTTTCGCTGTTTCCTGATACCCAGTATGGCGTTGAATCAGGCGGAGATCCCGATTATATTCCGGATCTTACCTATGAAAGATTCATTGATTTCCACAAGACTCTCTATCATCCCGCCAATTCAAGAATATATCTCTACGGCGATATGGACTTTGAGGAGAAGCTTTCTTTTATCGACAGAGAGTATTTGAGCAGGTTCGAAGCCAAGGACGTTAATCCCGAGATTAAGATCCAGAGCCCGTTTAACAAGCCCATCCGTGTGGAGAAAGCATATCCCGTGGCTGAGGACAGCGAAAGCGGAACATATCTCACATATAACATCGTTGTTTCCGATTACAAGGACGTTCTTACCACCGAGGCCTGCGATGTGATCAATTACGCGCTTTGCAATGTTCCAGGGGCTATCCTTAAGCAGCGCCTTATCGATGCGGGGATCGGTAATGACGTATATTCCGAGTATGAGACCGACATCTGTCAGAAGACTTTTTCCATTATCGCTCAGGATGCGGATGAAGCCGACGAAGAGAAGTTTATTAAGATCGTAGAGGATACCCTTAAAGAGGTTTGCGAGAAGGGCTTTGACAAAAAGACTTTGGAAGCAGCCATTACTTCTTCAGAGTTTTCATACAGAGAAGGAGACTTTGGTTATCTTCCCAAGGGCATTGCGTACGGAATGTACACACTTGATTACTGGAACTATTCCGACGACAGCATTTTTGCCAATGTTACAAGGAACGACGTTTTTGCCAAGCTTAGGGACGGTATCAATACAGGACTTTTTGAGCGCATTTTAAAAGAAAGATTCCTTGAAAACAATCATAAGACCATTCTTGTGATGAAGCCTGATACCGGACTTTCCGCGAAAAAGGACGAGGAACTTAAAAAGAAACTTTCAAAGATAAAGGACAGCTTTTCTTTGGAAGAGAGAGAGACTATCGTTAAGGAAACAAAAGATCTTAAGGCTTATCAGGAAGCACCCGATACTCCCGAAGCCCTTGCCACCATTCCTACTCTCAAGCTTTCCGATATTAAGAAGGAAGCAAGATTTGTGGATTATGAAGTGACGGAAGGCGCAGGAGTTAAGGAAATCCGTACCGAGATCGCTTCAAACGGAATTGCCTACGTAAACTTAAGCTTTGATGTTAGCGATATTCCTGAGGAACTTGTTTATTCCCTTGGTGCGCTTAATATGTTCCTTGGCTTTATCGATACTGAAAACTACAAATACGGTGACCTTATTAACGAGTGCAATATCGTTACCGGCGGCATTACCACCGGCCCTTCCGTTAACACTGACGGAGCCGATGCCGAAAAGTACGGACTGACTTACGAAATAAAAACCAAAGTTTTATATAATAGACTGCCCGAAGCTTTCGGCTTAATAAGTGAGATCCTTCTTAAGTCGAAACTTGGCGATGCCAAGAGAGCAAGGGAGATACTTGAAGAGTTCAGACTTCGCCGCCAGGGCTTTATGATGCAGAGCGGTCATGCGGTTGCCATTTCACGAGCCGTTTCCTACATTTCAGGTTCCGGCAAAGCCAAGGAACTGACCGGTGGACTTGATCTTTACAGGTATGTTGAGAACATCCTCGATAATTTCGACGAGGAGTTCCCTAAACTCAGAGACAACATGGAGAAGACACTTAAGTTTCTTCTTGCTAAAGACAGACTCGAAGTTGCCATCGGCGCTGAAAAAGAAGGACTCGACGCATTTGACGGTAATCTCGTTTCTTTCGTGGATAAGCTTCCCGGAAGCTCCGAAAGACGCGAGAAACTCAATTTCAAACCGGAAGACAGAGAGGAAGGTCTGTATTTCCCGTCCCAGGTTCAGTATGTTGCGCTTATCGGCAATTACAGGAACAAAGACCTTGAATATGACGGTTCCCTTGCAGCATTAAGGGCAATGCTCGGTAATGAGTATCTGTGGACCGGAGTAAGGCTTAAGGGCGGTGCATACGGTGTTATGAACGGATTTGCCCGGAGCGGGATCTCATTCTTTGTATCCTACAGAGACCCCAATCTTTACAAGACTATTGATGTTTACAAGGGTGCCGTGGATTACATCGCAAACCTTCCGGATGACAGGGAGTTTGTAGAGCGCTATGTTATTACCGCGGTCGGCGATCTCGATACTCCGCTTACTCCTTCCATGAAAGCCGTTGCCGCTTATTCGGAGTATAAGTCCAATGTTACAAGGGCTTTACTGCAAAAAGAAAGAGATGAACTTCTTTCTTCCACACCCGAGAAGATACGCGGACTTTCAAAGTACATCAAGGCGGTTGTTGATTCACCCGTTTACTGTACTGTGGGCGGCACCGAAATGATCAAAACGGAAGGAAAGTATTTCAAAGAATCCACTCCTCTGTACAAAGGTTAAGGCTTAATTTCAGGAGGGTATATTATGAAAAAGAAAAGTTTGGTGGTTCTGCTCGCAGGAATGCTTCTTCTTACAGCCTGCGGAAGTAACGGCTATGAAATGAGCAAGTCTGCCGCAAGTACTGCTGCCTATTCCAAGGCCGAGGCTGCAGATTACGGTTTCTACACGGAAGAATCCGGAATGGTTGCAAGCAACGATTCATACTCAGCCGGTACGGGGCTTCCCCAGGAAGAAAGGCTTAACGATACTTCCAGAAAGAGAATTGTTACATACAATCTTTCCGCGGAAACAGAGGATTTTGACGGACTTATCGCTTCCCTTGAGGAAAGAGTCAATGCTTTTGGCGGATACTTTGAATCCATAGATACCTATAACGGCAGTAAATATAACGGATACAGGGAATCGCGCCGCACTGACATCACCATCAGGGTTCCCGCAAAAAGAGCCGATGAGTTTGTTAAGTTCGTTGGAGATTCCGCCAATATAACCAACAAATCTCTTTCTTCTGAGGATGTGACCCTTACTTATGTGGACCTTCAGAGCAGGAAGAAAACCTACGAGACCGAGATGGAACGACTTTTGGCGCTTCTTGATAAGGCTTCCAAGGTTGAAGATATCATCACCATCGAAGAGCGACTTTCCAATGTGCGTTACGAGCTTGAATCCATGGAATCACAGATCCGTACCTATGACAATCTCGTAGATTATACAGCAATTTATCTTCATGTCAGCGAAGTCAGGGAATATTCGGCACCTGAACCCGAGACATACGGTCAGAGACTGGGTAACGCTTTTGTGGCAGGCTGGAGGGGCTTTGTTGACTGGCTTCAGGATGCGACCATCGCCATAGCCGAAACTCTTCCCGCATGGATAATACTTGCGATAGTGATCGTGGTCGTAGTCGTTATCATTAAATCAAGGAAAAAGAAAGGTTCTAAATCTAACGGTAAAGTTAAACCCGTGATTCAGAACCCCAATACAAATAAAGAACAGGAAAATAATGGACAGTAAGAATAAGTTTAAATCCGGATTCGTATCCATAGTGGGGCGCCCCAACGTGGGTAAATCCACATTAATGAACCGCATAGTGGGGCAGAAGATAGCCATTACTTCCAACAAACCCCAGACAACCCGCAATAAGATAACCGCCGTGTATACCTCAGAGGAAGGGCAGATCGTGTTTCTCGATACCCCCGGTATGCACAAAGCCAAGAACAAACTTGGCGGTTATATGAACTTAGCGGCCAATTCAGCCCTTGGGGACGCGGATGTGCTCATATATATCCTCGAAGCCAACGCCAAGTTTGGTAACCAGGATGAGGAAGTGCTTTTAAAGCTTTCAGGCCTCAAAATGCCCAAGATCCTTGTGATCAACAAGATCGATGCGGTTTCCGGCGAAGAGCTTATGAAGGTTACAAAGGATCTTACATCCAGATGTGATTTTGATGAAACGGTTCCCGTAAGCGCAATCGAGGGAACCAATGTGGATGAACTTATCAGAGTTATCATGCAGTATCTGCCGGAAGGAGAACCTTTCTTTGACGAAGAAACCGTTACGGATCAGCCCGTAAGGCAGATAGCTGCCGAGATGATCAGAGAGAAGGCTTTACATGCGCTGAATGAGGAAATTCCCCACGGTATCGCAGTGGTGATCGACCGCATGGATTTCTCCCGAAAGATCGTTGATATCGATGCCACCATAGTATGTGAGAGAGAGAGCCACAAGGGCATCATTATCGGTAAGGGCGGTTCAATGCTTAAAAAGATCGGTACCAATGCCCGTTTCGAGATCGAGAAAATGCTCGAGCAGCAGGTTAATCTCAAACTTTTCGTAAAGGTCAAGGATCGCTGGAGAGATTCGGATTTTCTTTTAAAGAACTACGGCTACAATGCCGATGATTATAAAACCGGGAAGTAAGCAATGCAGGACTTTCTGAAGGTCACCGGAATGGTGATCGGGGTATTTCCCCAGGGTGAATACGACAGACGTGTCACCTTACTTACAAGAGAACAGGGCAAAATAACGGCTTTCGCTAAAGGCGCCAGGCGCCAGGGAAGCCGTTTTTGTGCTGCGACGGATATGTTTGCTTTCGGAGAGTTCGATCTCTTTGTAGGACGGACGGCCTATAATGTTCAGGATGTGAAGATCTCAAACTATTTCGAAAACCTTAGAACGGATATGGAAGCAGCGGGCTATGCCATGTACTTTGCGGAACTTGCGGAGTATTACGGGGTTGAGAATCAGGATGAATCGGTGCTTCTTCTTTTGCTTTACAGGGCCTTGCAGGGATTAAAGAGCGACAGGCTTGCCAATTCATTTGTAAGGAGAGTGTACGAGATTAAACTTTTCAGCATTGAAGGCGAGTTTATACCAATTGATAATATCGGGACTTTCGGCGAGGGTACGGAGCGTGCCATTCATTACATCCAGTCTTCGACTATTGAGAAACTTTACAACTTTACGGTTGAAAAAGAAGCCGAATCAGACCTTGAATATATTGCCGATACGGAAATGAACAGGCTTACCGACAGGAAATTTAAGAGCCTTGAAATACTGAAGAATATGATAGCACTGTAAATACGTCTAAACTGTATTTTATAGTTGAAATGGTTTAAATTTCTCTATATAATACATTTTAGACTTTTTTAAGGAGAATCGATCACTATGGAAAAGACAATGGAAAAGATTGTGGCACTTGCCAAGGCAAGAGGCTTTGTTTATCCGGGTTCCGAGATCTACGGCGGCCTCGCAAACACCTGGGATTACGGTAACCTGGGCGTAGAGCTTAAGAATAACGTTAAGCGCGCCTGGTGGCAGAAGTTCGTTCAGGAAAACCCCTACAACGTAGGCGTTGACTGTGCAATCCTCATGAATCCCCAGACATGGGTTGCATCCGGTCACCTTGGCGGTTTTTCGGATCCCCTTATGGATTGTAAGGAATGCCACGAGCGTTTCCGTGCCGACAAACTCATAGAAGATTTCTGTGCTGAGAAGGGAATCACCCTTCCCAAGCCCATAGATGCATTTTCACAGGAAGAGATGAAGAACTTCATCGAGGACAACAACATTCCCTGTCCTACCTGCGGAAAGCACAACTTTACCGACATAAGACAGTTCAACCTTATGTTCAAGACCTTCCAGGGCGTTACCGAGGATGCCAAGAACACCGTATATCTTCGTCCCGAGACCGCTCAGGGTATTTTCGTAAACTTTAAGAACGTACAGAGAACTTCCCGTAAGAAAGTTCCTTTCGGTATCGGTCAGATCGGTAAATCTTTCCGTAACGAGATAACACCCGGTAACTTCACTTTCCGTACAAGAGAGTTTGAGCAGATGGAACTTGAATTCTTCTGCAAGCCCGGTACAGACCTTGAGTGGTTCCAGTACTGGCGTGCATTCTGCAGAGACTGGCTTCTTTCTCTTGGAATTAAAGAGGATGAGATGAGACTTCGTGACCACGATCCCGAGGAGCTTTGCTTCTATTCCAAGGGAACTACCGATATAGAGTTTCTTTTCCCCTTCGGTTGGGGCGAGCTTTGGGGTATTGCGGATCGTACCGATTACGACCTTACCCAGCATCAGACCACTTCCGGTGAGGATATGTCTTACTTTGACGATGAGACCAATGAAAGATACGTACCTTACGTTGTTGAGCCTTCACTTGGTGCCGACCGTGTTGTACTTGCTTTCCTTTGCGCAGCATACGACGAGGAGAACCTTGGAACAGAGGAAGCTCCCGACATGCGTACAGTGCTTCGTTTCCATCCCGCTCTTGCACCTGTCAAGATCGGTGTCCTTCCTTTGTCAAAGAAGCTTAACGAAGGCGCTGAGAAGATTTACGCAGAGCTTTCCAAGAAATACAACTGCGAGTTCGATGACAGAGGTAACATCGGTAAGCGTTATCGCCGTCAGGACGAGATCGGAACTCCTTTCTGCGTAACATATGACTTTGACTCCGAGAATGATAACTGCGTAACCGTACGCTTCCGTGATTCCATGGAGCAGGAGAGGGTTGCCATCGCGGATCTTAACAAGTATTTCGAAGATAAATTTACATTCTAGGAGCATTTGTATGTATTCCATTACTTCAAAAGAATTACGTAAAAACTGGATCGAGTTTTACAAAGAGCGCGGACATGTGGATGTAGGGGCAGTTTCCCTTGTATCCGACGGTTCTACCGGTGCTATGTTCAACGTGGCAGGTATGCAGCCCATCATGCCTTACCTTCTTGGTAAGCCTCATCCCTTAGGAACCAGACTTTGCAATGTTCAGGGCTGTGTTCGTACCAACGATATCGAATCCATCGGCGACAAGAGCCATCTTTCCTTCTTCGAGATGATGGGCTCCTGGAGTCTTGGTGATTATTTCAAAAAAGAAAGATGTCAGTGGAGCTACGAACTTCTTACCGAAGTCTTCAAGTTTGACAGGGATCATCTTGCAGCCACCGTTTTTGAAGGAGACGAGAACGCTCCCAGAGACGAAGAAGGCGCCAAGTACAGGATCGAATCAGGTTTCAAGCCGGAGAACGTTTTCTTTTTGCCGGCAGAAGATAACTGGTGGGGACTTGAATACGGTCCTTGTGGACCCGACTCCGAGATGTTCTATGTAGCGGATGTTCCTCCTTGCGGACCTGACTGTAAACCCGGCTGTCACTGCGGTAAGTACACCGAGATCGGTAACGACGTGTTCATGCAGTACGACAAGCAGAAGGACGGTAAGCTCCTTCCTTTGTCCAAGAAGAACGTGGATACCGGATGGGGACTTGAGCGTAACCTTGCATTCTTAAACGGTATCGATGATGTATACAAGACAGATCTGTTTGCTCCCATAATCGCTTATGTGGAGAAGGCATCGGGCAAGAAGTACGGTGACGATGAAAAGAGCACCAAATCCATGAGAATCATTGCGGATCATTTACGTACCGCAGTTATGCTCATCGGTGATTCCGCTAAGCTCCTTCCTTCCAATACAGGCGCAGGTTATGTATTAAGGAGACTTATCCGTCGTGCCGTAAGACACGGACGTATGTTAAACCTCAAGAGCGAGGACTTCAGAAGCATCGCATCCATCTATGTAGATGACATTTATAATGACAGTTACCCGCTTCTTGTAAGCAACAGAGAATTTATCTTAAATGAGTTAAAGAAAGAGATAGAGCGTTTCGAGTCCACTCTCGAAAACGGTATGAAGGAGTTCAAGAAGATCCTTTCCGAGCGTAAAGCTACAGGCTCCATCGACGGAAAGTCCGCATTCTATCTTTACGATACTTTTGGCTTCCCTTATGAGCTTACCCTTGAGATGGCTGATGAGGAAGGCTTAAGTGTTGACGAAGAAGGCTTTAAGGCTTCTATGGAAGCCCAGAAGAAGCTTGCAAGAGAGAACGCTAACTTCTCTCAGAAATCCGATGCAAGCGTATATGACGGACTGGATGCTTCGGTTAAGAGTAACTTTGTCGGTTATGATTCGCTTGAATGCGACGGTAAAGTCCTTGCCATGGCATCGGGCAGTGAACTTGTGAATGAGTTAAAAGAAGGTGCGGAAGGCTCCGTTATCGCTGATACCACAGCATTTTACGGTACCATGGGCGGTCAGGTAGGCGATATCGGTGTGATCATCGGCGCAGACGGCTCCAGATTCGAAGTTTCCGAAGCGGTGCATGTTTCGGGCGGCAGGACCGCACATATCGGTACAGTGGTAAAGGGAAGCTTTAAGGTATCCGACAAGGTTACCTTAAAGGTTGATAAAGAAAACAGGGCGAAGACCTGCAGAAACCACTCTGCAACACATCTTTTACAGGCAGCACTTCAGGAAGTGCTTGGTAAGGATGTTCATCAGCAGGGTTCATATCAGGATCCCGATAAGACCAGATTTGACTTTAGTTTCGGTCAGGCCATGACAGCCGAAGAGATCGCTAAGGTTGAGGATATCGTTAATGCAAAGATTGCTGAGGGCTTAACCGTTAAGACCGATGTCATGAGTATAGACGAAGCCAAGAAGACCGGAGCTATGGCACTTTTCGGCGAGAAATACGGCGATTCCGTAAGAGTAGTATCCATGGGTGATTTTTCCAAGGAACTTTGCGGCGGTACTCATGTAAAGAATACCTCAGACATCGCTAACTTTAAGATCCTTTCAGAATCAGGCGTTGCAGCCGGTGTACGTCGTATCGAGGCAGTTACCGGTTCCAATGTTATAGCATATTACAAGAACCTTGAGGAAGAGTTAAGTAAGGCCTGCGCAATAGTTAAGACCCAGCCTGTCAACTTCCTTGACAGACTCACTTCACTCATGGCAGAGGTTAAGAGCCTTTCTTCAGAGGTTGAATCTCTTAAGGCCAAGGCTGCTAATGATGCTCTCGGTGATGTAATGGATTCCGTTGTGGAGGTTAAGGGCGTTAAGCTTCTTGCTTCTCACGTATCCGGTGTTGATATGAACGGCCTTCGTGACCTTACGGATCAGCTTTGCGACAAGCTTGGCGGAGGCGTGGTAGTACTTGCTTCCGATCTTGACGGCAAGGTTAATCTGGTTGTCAAAGCAGGCGATGATGCTCAGAAGCAGGGTGCCCATGCAGGTAACCTTATTAAAGAAATTGCCGGCCTTGTAGGCGGTGGCGGCGGCGGTCGTCCCAACATGGCTCAGGCAGGCG
>JAILHY010000079.1 GCA_024695575.1 Lachnospiraceae bacterium | reverse complement strand
CTGAAACCTCACCTGCTAACCTTTTGCATTACTCATAAATAATGCTCAGTTATCAAGTGTTATCATTTTGTTATCAAATCGCTTTTCAAAATCCTTAGAACCCGCATAAATACTGCATTCTTCAGACTTCGTTAATTATTCAAATTCCACCGTAGCCGGGGGCTTCGATGAAACATCGTAGAATACACGGTTTACGCCGCGGACTTCGTTTATGATGCGGTTCATGGTGCGCTTTAATACATCCCAAGGGATCTCGGCTGCATCGGCAGTCATGAAATCGACGGTCTTGACTGCACGAAGTGCTATGGCGTAATCGTAGGTACGCTCGTCGCCCATAACGCCAACGGAACGCATATTGGTAAGGGCTGCAAAGTACTGATCGGGCATCCAGTCAGGATCTTTGCCTGTTGTTTTCTTTATCTCTGCTGCAGCCTTAGCTACTTCGTCTCGGTAGATATAGTCTGCATCCTGCACGATCTTGACCTTCTCTGCCGTAACATCACCGATGATGCGGATACCAAGCCCGGGACCGGGGAAAGGCTGACGGAATACTAACGCCTCAGGAAGTCCCAGTTCAAGACCTGCCTTACGCACCTCGTCTTTAAAGAGGTCACGTAAGGGCTCGATGATCTCCTTGAAATCTACAAAATCAGGAAGCCCGCCAACATTGTGGTGAGACTTGATAACAGCGGATTCACCGCCAAGACCTGATTCAACAACATCGGGATAGATGGTTCCCTGTGCAAGGAAATCAACCGCACCGATCTTCTTTGCTTCTTCTTCAAATACGCGGATGAACTCTTCGCCTATGATCTTACGCTTACGCTCAGGCTCCGTTACGCCTGCAAGCTTCGCATAATAGCGCTCCTGGGCATTTACACGGATAAAGTTAAGATCAAACTGACCCTTGGGGCCGAATACTGCCTCTACCTCGTCGCCTTCGTTCTTACGAAGAAGGCCGTGATCAACAAATACGCAGGTAAGCTGTTTACCGATTGCACGGCTTAATAATCCTGCTGCCACAGAGGAATCAACTCCGCCGGAGAGAGCAAGAAGAACCTTGCCGTTTCCGACTTTCTCGCGGATCGCCTTAACCGAATCCTCCACAAAGGTATCCATACGCCAGTCACCTGCACAGCCGCAGATGTTACGTACGAAATTAAAAAGCATCTTGGATCCTTCCGGAGTGTGCAATACTTCCGGATGGAACTGAATACCGAAAAGCCTGCCGCTTTCATGCTGCATCGCTGCCACCGGACAGTTGTCGGTATGTGCGATGGACTTAAATCCCGGAGCAAGCTTGGAAATGTAATCAAAATGACTCATCCAGCAGGTAGTTTCGGAAGGAACCCCTGCAAACAAAGCAACCGAATTATCGACCTTAAGCTCTGTCTTACCGTATTCTCTGTTGGCTGCTCTTTCAACCTTACCGCCAAGTACATGGCTCATAAGCTGAGCGCCGTAGCAAAGTCCCAAAACCGGAACTCCGAGCTCAAACAACTCGGGAGAACAGGTTGCAGCTCCTTCTTCGTAACAGCTTGAAGGGCCGCCTGTAAGGATGATGCCCTTGGGGTTCATCTCTTTGATCTTGTCTATGGATGTTTTGTAAGAATATATCTCACAATAAACGTTACACTCTCTGACACGGCGCGCAACCAGCTGGTTGTACTGTCCGCCGAAATCAATGACAATAACTTTTTCTTTATCCTGTGCCACTAATTAAGTACCTCCAAACATATAGAACGATCAACTAATTCATCAGAAATCGCAGGATCTGGGTGTTCTGGGATAAGGAATGACGTCTCTTATGTTCTCTACACCTGTAAGATACATGATAAGACGCTCGAATCCCATACCGAAACCTGAGTGAATGCATCCGCCGTATCTTCTGGTATCGAGATACCAGTCAATTCCTTCTTTGTCTACGCCCATCTCATCCATTCTCTTTAAAAGAACGTCGAGATTCTCTTCTCTCTGGCTTCCGCCCATGAGTTCTCCGGCCTGAGGAACCAGGAGGTCAACGGCTGCAACTGTCTTGTTGTCGGGGTTAACCTTCATGTAGTAAGCCTTAATGTCCTTGGGCCAATCGGTTACGAATACGGGACCGCCAAAGTATTCAACAATGTATTTCTCGTGTTCTTTTGCAATGTCCTCGCCGTAATCGGGTTCAAACTCCCACTTAACATCCGCTTTCTTAAGGATGTCGATTACATCATGATGGGAAATGCGGGTAAACTTAGCATTGATTATGCCGTTAAGCTTATCCTTTAATCCGTTGGAAACAAACTTGTCGCAGAACTCGATTTCTTCGGGGCATCTGTCCATTACGTACTTAACTACGAACTTCAGCATGTCCTCTTCGATATCCATAAGGCCCTGAAGATCGCAGAACGCCATCTCGGGCTCGATCATCCAGAACTCGTTGGCATGGGTCTGGGTGTTGGAATTCTCGGTTCTGAAGGTAGGTCCGAAGGTGTAGATATCGCCGTAAGCCATGGCGAATGTCTCGCCCTGAAGCTGTCCGGAACCTGTGATAAATGACTGCTTACCGAAAAGATCCTTTGAGAAATCAACCTTTCCTTCTTCAGTCAAAGGAAGATCGTTCATGTTTAAGGTTGTGATCTTGAACATTTGGTCGGAACCTTCACAGTCGGCTCCTGTGATCAAAGGAGTATGTACATATACATATCCTCTGTCCTGGAAGTAAGTGTGAACAGCCATAGCCGCTACGGAACGAACCCTGAACACTGCAGAAAAAAGGTTGGTCCTGGGACGAAGGTGCGCTACGGTACGAAGATACTCTCTCGTGTGACGCTTGGGCTGAATGGGATAATCCTCAGGACAATCCCCAAGAAGTGTAACTGCGCTTGCCTTAAGTTCGAAAGGCTGCTTGTTCTCGGGTGTAAGCACCAGAGTACCGACAACCTCTACACTTGCTCCGACTCTGATCTTTGAAACATCATCAAAATTTGCAAGTTCCTTCTCATACACTACCTGCAGGTTCTCGAAAAAGGAACCGTCGTTCACATTTAAAAATCCAAACTGTGCCTGTGCGCGGTTTGTACGAACCCAGGCGCAGATCTTAACTTCTTTGGAAGCATATTCAGATGTTTCTCTGAACAGCTGTTTAATCTTAGTTCTCATTATATTCCTCCGTAATATTACATTTCATATTCATATGCCGGTTTACTGATTGGTAACCGACACGATAAAATCTGAGACCATCTCTGAAACAGCCTTGGCATCAGACTCTTCGGCGGAAGCCACCAGGCCTTCATCGCTTGCGATCTTATATATAAGGACCTGTTGCTTGGCATATTCAGTCGCTTCGGCTTCCAGACTCGTGTTGCAGTATTCAAGATACTTGTCTACATCCAGCCCGTATTCTGCTGCCGTTTCGGTGTATTTGGCGATAACGGCTTCTTTTGCCCGATTGATAAGGCCTTCCGGAATCTCGTTGAAAGCGGAGTCAGCACCGGATTTCTTTAACACTTCCTGAACAAGTCTGGTGCGATAATCACTGTCCGAATATTCCTTAAGGGTGTAATAAACAAAAACTCGGTATTCCTCGGCTGTACGGTAAACTTCGCTGTTAAGCGCCGCCACTGCTTCGTCGGAAATACCCGGTATAACCGATTTGACCTGAACAATGAAATCACAGGGCTTTCCTGCAAATTCCGCATCCTTGTAATCATCGGGAAAAGAAAGCGTAAAAGTAAGCTCATCCCCGGCTGTTGCCCCGATCAGAGCTTCCTCGAAACCCTTGATGTGAGTATGCTTACCGATCTCAACCTTCTGATCTCTGCCATACACGGCATCATCGGAACTTCCCGAGAGGCTTCCCACATAGTCTATCACGACCTTGTCGCCCTTTGCGGCCTTCCAGCCTTCAATGGAGCTTGCCTGCTTTTCGAAAAAGTAGTCCGTATAATAGTCAATGGCATCATCCGTCAGGCTGTCTCTGGTGATATTGATCTTAAGACCTTTGTACTGCCCTATGGATCTGATGCACTGATCGACATTGTCTGTTGTGAGTACGTATTCTTCCGGCTCGGCCGGATTACCGCAGGAGATCATGCCAACTGCCATAACCGCGGACAAAGCCGTAATGAGAAATCTGTTCTTCATATTGGCACCCGCTTACGCATATAAGAAATTATATAGCACAAAAAGCGGGAAATTACAACGAATAGTTATAAAAGAGGCGAAAGGAGTCTGCAAAACTGCTCCTTGAATCTAAGCCAGAGTCCTCGCCTGTTGTAGGTATCTTTCGTGATTCTTGTGCTTTTTACCACATCGTCTCTGAATATCCGCGTCATTTCTTTTGCAATGCGGGCGTTGTAGATGATGGCATTAACCTCGAAATTGAGGGCAAAACTCCTTATATCCATGTTGGCGGTGCCGTAGCAGACTATCTCCTCGTCCACTATCATTCCCTTGGCATGAAGAAAGCCGTTGTCATAGGTGTAGCAATTGGCTCCCGCCTGCACAAGTTCTCCAACATAGGAATAGGTAGCCCAGTAAACAAATGGGTGATCGGGCTTACAGGGGATCATAACGTTAACTTCGATGCCCGAATGTACAGCGATCAGGAGAGCAGTAAGTATAGCTTCATCAGGAATAAAGTAAGGGGTCTGGATATATATGCTTTTCCTGGCCTTGTTGATCAAGCGAAGGTAATTGTTCCGGATGTTTTGAAGGGTTGAGTCTGGGCCGGAAGATATTATCTGCATGGTCACGCCGCTCTCACGATCACCTTCCACCGGCTTAAAGAAATCCGCATTGCTGAAAAGATTCTCCCGCGACGCATAATCGTAGTCCATGGCGAATCTGATGGCAAGAGCGGTAACTTCCGTGCCTGTGATCCTGAAATGAGTATCCCGCCAATGACCGAATTTCCTGCTTTTGTCTATATATTCCCGGCCCACGTTGTATCCGCCGACATATCCAATCTCGTTATCGATAATGGCGATCTTACGGTGATTTCGGTAATTTACACGAAGATGGAGTTTCCTTAAAAGAGCAGGGAAAAACTCCGCGATCTCGATGTTATCGTACTCCCCTAACTTTCGCCAGAAACGCTTGCTTGTATTGCGGCAACCCATGGAATCGTAGAGAATGTAGATCTTAACGCCCTCAGCCGCTTTCTTTATCATGGCATCGGCAATGCGCTCCATGAGCTCGTCATCGCGGATTATATAATATTGGAAGAACACGAAACGCTTTGCGTTCAGGATATCCCTTATAAGGGCATTGAACTTCTCATTACCGTCAGTAAAGATCTCGACCCCGTTATCGTCTGTAACAACCGCTCCCGCGCTGTCAAGATTGTAATAGATAAGGTCCGAGTAAGAAGAAAACTTAACCGTCTTAACCGGAGGGCGCCTGTCCTCAATACTCTGCTCCTGCTGTCTTATTGCCTCGTTGATCTGGCCTTCCAGTTCCTTTACCCTGAACATGCGCTCCTTGTGGAAATTAAGTCCAAGGAGCAGATAAAGAACGAAACCTAAGATCGGAATGGCATATAGGATCAGAAGCCACGCCCACACGCTTTTTGGTTCTTTTCGCTGAAAAAAAACGATGATTATCGCAAAGATCGTATCCAGAAATATTATATTATTCCACAAAAACTTTCCTATCTGCGGAAGTAATGAAATGAAGCTTTCCATATCCATAACCCTTATCCGCTCAAACGCCGCGGAGACTGACTTCACCTTCGGTGCAGTCATATTTTTATCTTGTGTTTGAGCCTGCGGGATGATACAATGTCTTTCGTCAAAACCATTCTTTTTCCGAAGGATGGCGCGAGAAAGAGAGGAATTAACATGCCCACAGGTTTAATCATTACCATTATAATCGTTGCAGTCATGATCGGACTGCTTGTATTACTATATTTCCTGGGAAAGAAAGCGGAAAAGAAACAGGCCGAGCAGCAGGCACAGATCGAACAGTATAAACAATCCGTTTCCATGCTGATCATCGACAAGAAACGCATGAAGATCACCGAATCCGGTCTGCCTCAGTCCGTGATCGACCAGACCCCCAAGCTTATGCGCCGCAGCAAGCTTCCCATTGTTAAAGCCAAGGTTGGTCCTCAGATCATGAGCCTTGTATGTGATGAGAAGATCTTCGATCAGGTTCCCGTCAAGAAGGAAGTTAAAGCCGTAGTCAGCGGAATCTACATCACCGAGGTCAAGGGACTTCACGGCAAGTCTCAGGCACCGGTTGTTGCCAAGAAGAAAGGCTTCAAGGCCTGGGTTGAGAAAATGCAGGAAAAAGCAGGAGCTAAGCCCCTTAAATAGATTTGACACTCATGTCGATCCTGCATCTGGCCAGATGCTCGTAATTGACTTCCATGTCATACTCGACAGCCATATTTATTTCATTCTCGTTTTGCAGACACCTTACGGCAGTGGTATCTATTCCGATCATGATATCACCGTAAGGTGTTTTATATTCCGTATAATTCTTTTTGCCCTCTTCAAAGGTCATATGCAGGCTGAAAGGACCTTTCCTCGAAAGTTCCAGATAATTGTCATCGAATTTGACCATGCTTTTAACGATGGCATCCTCAGCCATGGTTTCCTCGTAGACAACGTAATTCTTTTTATTTCTGGTATAAAAAGTTCCGCGGTTTATGGTCTCGACTCTCTGGTCCTCACCTTCCGCAAGAGCATACTGCAATCCTTTTATTGAAACTAAAACGTCTTTCTTCATCTTTTCACCGTTATTTTTCCGAATCCAGATGTATCTGCAAAAGAATAGCCTTCTCCTGATTGTCGATGTGCTCTCTTGCCGCGTCTCTGGCACCTATTATGTTCTCACCGATTATGGCATCCATCAGCGCGCGATGCTCCATAATGAGCCTCTCGTGTCTGGATGTGTCCTTGATGTACTCGAATCTGTAGCGATACATCTGCTCGGCAAGGTTGTTGATCATCATGACCATACGGTCATTCCCTGTCGCTCCTATTATTATATCATGAAATGCAACATCCGAACGTGCAATTTCCGTAATATCCCCCGTAGCACCCGCGTCCTCGAGGGCCTTGCAGGCAACCTTGAGGTTTTC
>JAILHY010000061.1 GCA_024695575.1 Lachnospiraceae bacterium | reverse complement strand
TGATTACTTCTGCTCGGCCTGAACCTGTTCTTCTCTGATTGTCTTGCTGTCGATCTCTTCACGGATCTGTGCAATGAAATCATCAAGGCTCTTTACGCCCTCGTCACCGGCAAATCTGCTTCGTACGCTGACTGTTCCGTTGGCCTCTTCATCGGCACCAACTACCAGCATGTAAGGAATGCGGTCCATACGGGCTTCGCGAATCTTGAATCCGATCTTCTCGGAACGGTTATCAACCATAACATCTACATACTTGTCGAACAGGGCTTTGCGAACCTTCTCGGCATAAGCTTCGTATTTCTCTGAGATAGGAAGAATACGAACCTGCTCGGGGCAGAGCCATGTAGGGAACTTGCCTGCATAGTGCTCGATGAGCCAGGCAAGAGTTCTTTCGTAGCAGCCCATGGACGTTCTGTGAATGATCCAGGGACGAACCTTGGCACCGTTTTCGTCGATATAGTACATTCCAAACTTCTCTGCTGCCTGACAGTCAAGCTGGATCGTAACCATTGTGTCTTCTTTACCGTAAACGTTCTTGGCCTGAATGTCAATCTTGGGACCGTAAAAAGCTGCCTCGCCGTCCGCTTCGGTATACTTGATCCCGTTTTTGTCCATGACATTGCGAAGGTACTGCTGCGTACTGTTCCAGTATTCCTCGTCACCTTCGTACTTTGCCTTATTGGCGGGATCCCACTTGGAAAGTCTGAACGTAACATCGCCGTCAATTCCAAGAGTCTTCATTACAAAATGAGCGAGTTCCACGCACCTGGTAAGTTCTTCTTCCGCCTGATCGGGACGAAGAACGATATGAGCCTCCGTAATGGTGAACTGACGAACTCTTGTTAATCCGTGCATCTCACCGGAATCCTCATTTCTGAAGAGTGTGGACGTCTCAGCCATACGATAGGGAAGATCTCTGTAGGAATGCTGCTCATTCATATATACATAGTACTGGAAAGGACATGTCATGGGACGAAGCGCCATTACTTCTTTGTCGTCGTTGCCCTCGTTTAATACAAACATGCCGTCCATGTAATGATCCCAGTGACCGGAAATCTTGTAAAGATCGGACTTGGCCATTAAAGGTGTACGTGTACGAACATAGCCCCACTCTCTGTCCTCCAGGTCCTCGATCCATCTCTGGAGCTTCATGATCATCTTGGTTCCTCTGGGTGTAAAGAGAGGTAAGCCCTGTCCGATAACATCAACCGTCGTAAATAACTTCATGTCGCGGCCAAGCTTGTTGTGGTCACGCATCTTGGCATCTTCGAGTCTTGCAAGATGTGCTTCAAGATCTTCTTTTTTATTGTATGCCGTACCATAGATTCTCTGAAGACGTGCCTTGTTGGAATCGCCTCTCCAGTATGCCATGGAAGAAGAAATCAGTTTGAAAGCCTTAACGCCCTTAACGCTCATAAGGTGAGGGCCCGCGCAAAGGTCTACGAATCCGCCCTGATCGTAGAAACTTATCTCAGCATCCTCGGGAAGATCGTTGATAAGTTCAACCTTGAAGGGCTCGTTGCGGTCTTCCATGAACTTAACAGCCTCTGCTCTGGGAAGCGTAAAGCGCGTGATCTCGTGGCCTTCCTTGATGATCTTCTTCATCTCGGCCTCGATGTTGTCAAGGTCTTCACGGGAAAAAGGCTCAGACAGGAAATCATAATAGAAACCGTCTGCAACCGAAGGTCCTATTGTTACTTTAACATCGGGGAATAAACGCTTAACCGCCTCTGCCATAACGTGGCTTGCGGTATGTCTGATGACAGGAAGCGCAGCCTCGTCCTTCTCGGTAATTATATTAAGGGATACATCTGAATCTATTACTGTTCTGAGATCCTTGATCTCACCGTTGATCTCTGCGGCACAGGCAACACGAGCCAGGCCTTCCGAGATATCCTTCGCGATGTCGAATGCGCTCATGGGAGCCGAATACTCTTTGAATGAGCCGTCTTTTAATGTAATTTTCATATACTGTCCTCCTGAAATAAAAAACACCCTCATACACTTTCGTGTATAAGGGTGCGTTGCACGGTTCCACCTTATGTTTAACTCTTGCCCTTAACGCGGGAAACGGCTGGACTTGTTGCCTGTGCACAAAGGCATTTCTCGTCCGCGACTCGGGAGTGGTACCTGACAGGTTTAAGTACAGGAGCTCTCAGCTTATGCTCCATTCTCTGTGTACTCTCTGCTATCGGCTTGTCTCCGTCAGCGTCTTTGTTGGAACAATCATATTCTTTTACTCTTTAGTTGTCAAGACTTAACTTTCTTGCCTTTCTTTCTGCCCTCATCTGATAAATGAAAGCATGGAGACAGCAAAGAACAAGTACTATCGTTACGAACGGTCCGCATGTCTTGATGCATGCAACCACAAAGCCACCCGAAATAAGCTTGGCTGAGGTGAGCACGAGATTGCTTACGGAAATCGCATCTCCACCCGTTATCTTTTCATTGTAGGCATCTGACAGTGCAGACATTTCCTGTTCAAGAGAAAAAATGGATGCGTTAAGCTCCTCTATCATAGTTGAAACCGATGCTGTAAGTTCCTTCGACGCAGGGGTTTCTTTGGTAAAAGACCTAAGGTAATAATCGTAGTCGGCTAAGAGTGTGTCTATCTCCAGAATCCTGTCTGACAGCTCGCGCTTGGTCTCTACGAGTTTTTCATAAGTTACCGTTGAGTTTGAATCCACCTTCAGTATGGAGTCACCCGAAGCGATATAAAGCACGTTGTCCTTCTGGTAGCCGGCTATCAGTTCGTCAAGGTCAGCCATGTAAGCTTCTTTGTACTTGCGTTCGGTCTGAAGTACCTTGGTTTCGTAACGGTATCTGTCCTTTAATCTGTCAACGGAAGTGGTGACGGCTTCAGTCACTACCACACCTTTGATCTTGTCCAGGTTGTCAAGCAATGCCTTGCATTTAACGGACATATCGTTAAAACTCTTGCCGCCGTATTTAAAGGAGGTGTCAAGGCTGTAGATCTTACGTGCGTAATCGTCCATTAACTGGATTCGAAGTGCTGCGATCTCAAGCTGCCTGGGGAAATCCGCTTCTTCGGAAACAAGGATCGAATCTACGGCGTTCATGTCAAATGCATAAACATATTTCTTTAAAAAGAATTCTCTGTAGACATTGGCTATCTCTTTGACAAGAGCGGTAAGTTCATTCTTTGAAATGTCTTCATCGAATCCGTCGTAAAGCTTAACAACATATCTGGTAGGATAATAATTGTCGATGGAAAGAGATGTGCTTCCGGAGAAATCGTATACCGAATGATAGGACCGGATCTCATCTATCACATTCTTGGGATAGGAACCTGTTATAACAATGCTGTTTCTGATAGATTCAGGCTCATATTTACTTGAAAGATTCCTGTTTGCCAATGCCTGTTCGATAATGTCAAGGTTCTTAACTTCGTCAATAGACAACTGCTCACCGCTGGTAGTCAGATTCCTGGCTGCCCCGTCGTAAGCAAATTCAATGGTAATGGAAGCGTTCCTGTTCACACGTTCCGTTCCGAAATATTTGACACATGCTACGATCACGCCGATCACGCCTGCCACAACAACAGCGATGATATAGGTGATGATATAGTTTTTAACGGAGGTTTTGTTTGTATCGCTCATTATTCCTGTACCTCCTTTTCTTCTTCCTGTTTGCGCCCGCGCATAAATTCAATGGCAAGACCGTCAAAGCCCCATAGCACAAAAGCGGCAAAGGCACCTGCTACCATGCCTATAAGCATTTTCTTTATCATGGATGGGCTGAAAAGAGAACTTGCGGTATACTGCGCGTCGATATGGGTCATGAATGAATTTCTGTAGGCTTCGGAATCCATGATCTCTGCTGCGTGATCCGACGTCAGCTTATAGAGCTTCTCACAGATTTCGGCGAGGGCGTTTACCTCATCATCCACATATTTGATCTCGGCAGCATAACTGTATCTGGTCTTAAGGCCGTTGAGCTTATCCGCCATGTTTTCGGCGTCCACCTGCATTTCTGTACGCTCTTTGTAGTTGCCTGCCTGCTCGAGGATGAGCTGATTATACTTATCTGTGGCAGCAGTTGACATCTGTCCCGTACCCTGCTCGGATAGATTAACGATTATCTCATCATTACGGTACTCGGTGATAAGTGATTCGTTATTGGCTATCTCTCCGTTCATGGCATCAAGCTTGTTATTAAGGTCCCTTAAGAGATACTCATATCGTGTGACCATATTGTCATTTGACTTGGCCACTGAATTGTAGAAAACGTATGCATACAGGTAATCTACGTTACTGGTGCGTACCAGACGGATACAGTCATTAATATCATTCAATGAAAGGCCGTCAAGTTTCGAAGGAATAAGGAGATATTCGCCCTTTGTCTCATCAATGCAATATGCGGAAAGAGATTCAAGGAAACTTACCATCTCATCAAGACGTTCGATGTAATCAAGCTTCTCATCCTTGATTATGTCCGTCTTGTTCTCCGGAAATTCCATTCTCATGTATGTCTTAAAGAAATACTCATTGTAACATCCCGCAATGCTGTTAAGCAGAGATGCCATATCCGCATCCGAAAGATAGACTTTATGTCTGCCCTTTGGATCGGTGGTAAATCCGTTGCTCAAAGTAATGGCATACTTGCCGGAATACTCATAAAGAACCTGCATTGCATTTTCAAAGTTCTTTTTATCCGCTTCCAGCGCCTTCTCTGCAGCTTCGATGCTTCTTCTGCTCTCTTCCGTAAGCATGCGTTCGATTCGGATATTTCCTTCAATGGCTGCAAGCGGTATCTCAGTTGAAAGTCGGGCCTGGTTCACCGCATTTCTTAAGACATAGGACGATTTTAACTCACCTACATCTATCATGGCCGGTTCGTAGGTCGGATCCTCTGTGATCTTGGCAAGCTCACCGGGCGCGTATTCCTGATCCGCTCCGGGATAAAGAAAAGTGATCACGGTAGAGACGCTCTCAATCTTTCCCTTAAGCTGTCCGAGAGCTAACGGTATAGTAAGACCCAGCAGCATGCAGGCTACGATGAGCCATGCATAGATCCTTTTCTTTTTGCCCATGTTCACAAAAACATTGACAAGATCCAGCTCCTGATAATCCTCTGCTCCGTCACGCTTGACGTGAAGTTCGATCGGTCTGTTGTCGTCTGTGGATAATTGCATATTCTTTAACCTTTCCTGTAGTTTTCAACTACTTTCTTAACGGCATGGATGACATCATGTACATCCTCGTCGGTCATTCGGGGATAAAGCGGAATGCTCATGATCCCTTCATAAACCTTCTCGGCCACGGGGCACAGACCCTTTTCGTATCCGAGCTTTTGATAATAAGGGAACCAGTATACCGGTACGTAATGTACCTGGCACTGAACGTTTTCCGCACTCATGGCATCAAAAAACTCTCTTCTGGTGCATTTAAGCTTATCCAGATCGAGCCTTATAATATAAAGGTGCCTGCAGCTGTCCGACTCGGGAATATCCCGTTCAAGCAATATCTCCGGAACATCTGCGAAAGCCTCGTCGTAAGCCTTCACGATCTCCTGTCTGCGGGCTTTGAAGCGGGGAAGCTTGCTCATCTGACTTGTGATGAGAGCCGCCTGAAAATCCGTAAGCCTGTAGTTGTATCCAAGCTCGATCTGCTCGTAATACCAGACACCCTCGTGAGGAGCATCTTCCATCTGTGCCTCGTCGTGAGTAATTCCGTGTGTATGAAAAAGAACGAGCTTGTCGTAATATTCTTTGTTATTGGTGGTGACTGCACCGCCCTCGCCTCCGGTAACGGTTTTCACCGGATGGAAGGAAAAGCAGGTAATATCCGCAAGAGATCCCACCATTTTGCCCTTGTACGCACTTCCGATGGCGTGAGCCGCATCCTCAATGAATACAAGATTATATTCGTCACAGATTGCGCGGATCTCATCGTTCTTAACGCAGGCGCCGGTGAAATCAACGGCTACCACCGCCTTGGTCCGCTCTGTGATGTGAGCCCTTATACTCTCAGGGTCTATATTATACGTCAAAGGATCGATATCTGCAAATACAGGTTTGGCTCCGCAGTAAAGGGCACAGTTGGCAGAAGCCGCAAATGTGAGAGGTGTGGTGATAACCTCGTCCCCCGGGCCCACGCCTGCTGCCAGGCACGCAATATGAAGTGCCGCAGTTCCGTTGGCAACCGCCACCGCATACTTTGCTCCCGTGTACTCCGCAAGTGTCCTTTCAAATTCGTCCACCTTGGGACCACAGGTAATGAAATCCGATCTCAGAACATCCGAAACCGCCTGAATATCCTGCTCATCAATCCATTGTCTTCCGTAGTAGATCTTTCCCGATCTTACGGGAAATCCGCCGTCTATCGCAAGTTTTTCCATACTCACTCCTTATTCAGCAAATGTATCTTCCCGCCACCGGTATGCGTCTTAACAGCGCACTGATAAGCGTCCCGATGACAAACAGAATTATAGCATAAAGAATGATCGCGGGAATGATGGGAAGGAATTTATAAACAATTCTTAAGAAAGCAAGTCGCTCAATTAAAAATATATGGCAAAGGTAAACCCCGAAGGTATCCTTTCCAAACTCGGTCATGATCTTCCCGAAACGGGATGAACTTTCTTTTTCCTTGGATCCGTTGGTAACGAGACAGAAAACAGCCAGAGAATAAACAAAGGTCAGTACCGAGAAGCTGTCCGTCAGCGAAAACCATGCTGTGCCTTTGGCTCTGGAAAAGAAAACGGTAAGAACAGGGCTTAATATACAGCATATGCCGCCACAGGCAATGATCAGGCGGCGTGTCCTGTCCGGGATCCCCACATGCACAATGTAGTAACCTGCTACGAAATAGCCCACATAGCTGCTGACAAGGGGAATATTCCTGTATTCGTCAAGATTGGTGATAACCCCGGAAAGTTCCAGCGCCTTAAGAGTCTCCCACAGGACTCCCACCACAAAGAAAACCGCGAGGAAGTAACGAACTTCCTTGACCTCAGCATTCTTTATCCAGCGCAAAAGAAGGGGCTGTATCACATACAGTCCGATGATCATGGGAAGAAACCACAGGTGATTCCTGCCGTTGATGATTTCCCGTACAAGATACACAGGCTCAGCCTTGTATTCAAGATAATCCGTCAGTCCGTAGAATATGTTCCACACTGTAAGGATTATGATAAGGCGAAGGATATTGTGGATCCACAGGCGCTTAATATCAACCTCTCTTGAAGGATCAAGAAAGAGCGCTCCGCTTATCATCACAAACACCGGGACACCGAAATGGGAAACGGCATTAACGATGGTAGTCTGAACCCACTCTCCCGATTCAAGGGGAAGGGTATAGAGATCCCATACCGTAACATGCATAAGGATTACGCTGAAGGCAGCAATAACCCGAAGCAGATCGTATTCGGTTCGCCTTGATGATGAGTTGTTCATTCTATCTTTCCGCTCTCATGGGATTGTTGAGAAAATCCTCGTAGGCAAGGCGGATTCCGTCCTCAAGCTCGGTCTTGTAGGTCCAGCCGAGAGACGTAGCCTTGCTAACGTCAAGAAGTTTTCTGGGAGTGCCGTTAGGTCTGCTTGTATCCCACTCAATCTTTCCTTCGTATCCGATGACTTTTGCCACAAGTTCCGTAAGTTCCTTGATGGTAAGCTCCTTGCCTGTTCCCGCATTAACGGTTTCATTGCCGGAGTAGTTGTTCATCAGGAACACGCAGAGATTTGCAAGATCGTCAACATAAAGAAACTCTCTCAAAGGACTTCCGTCCCCCCAGCAGGTAACATGATCCGCACCGGAAACCTTGGCTTCGTGGAAACGTCTGATCAAAGCAGGAAGGACATGAGAGTGCTCAGGATGATAGTTGTCGTTGGGTCCGTAAAGATTTGTGGGCATTACGGAGATATAGTCGGTTCCGTACTGTCTGTTAAGGAATTCACAATATTTAAGCCCTGAAATCTTTGCAAGGGCGTATGCTTCGTTGGTCTTTTCAAGTTCTCCCGTAAGAAGGCAGGATTCCTTCATGGGCTGAGGCGCCATACGGGGATAAATGCAGGAAGATCCAAGGAATTCAAGCTTTTTGCAGCCGTTCTTCCATGCACTGTGAACAACGTTCATTTCAAGTATCATATTCTCATACATGAAATCCGCCAAAGCAGATTCATTGGCTACGATACCGCCAACCTTGGCTGCTGCAAGGAATACGTACTCAGGTTTTTCTGATGCAAAAAAATCTTCCACCGCATCCTGACGGGTAAGGTCAAGCTCTGAGTGGGTTCGGGTGATTATGTTGTTATATCCCTGTTTGTTTAATTCACGCACAATGGCAGAACCCACCATTCCCCGGTGTCCTGCCACATAGATCTTAGAATTCAGTTCCATTTCCTGTATCCTTCAATTATTGATTTACTCTTTTAATGTCCGCCTCTACCATAAGCTTAACAAGCTCTTCGAAAGAGGTCTTCTGGGGATTCCAGCCCAGTTCCTTTTTAGCCTTGGCGGGATTTCCGAGAAGGTTGACCACATCAGTGGGACGATAGAAATCAGGCGATACTTCCACGATAACGCGGCCTGTTGCCTTGTCGATACCTTTTTCTTCTTCCCCTTCGCCCTTCCACTCAAGCTCGATACCGGCATGGTGAAAAGCAAGTGTAGCGAACTCCCTTACGGAATGCTGCACGCCCGTAGCTATAACATAATCCTCGGGCTTGTCGGCCTGAAGTATCAGCCACATGCACTCCACGTAATCCTTGGCATAACCCCAGTCACGAAGACTTGAAAGGTTACCAAGATAGAGCTTGTCCTGCTTACCTGCCGCGATCCTTGCAGCCGCGAGAGTGATCTTACGGGTAACAAAGGTTTCGCCGCGACGCTCGGATTCGTGATTGAAGAGGATACCAGAACAGCAGAACATGTCATATGCTTCCCTGTATTCCTTGGTAATCCAGAAGCCGTACTGCTTGGCCACCGCATAGGGTGAATAGGGATGGAAAGGCGTTGTTTCCGACTGAGGAACTTCTTCTACCTTACCATATAATTCCGATGTGGATGCCTGATAGATCCTGCAGGTCTTTTCAAGTCCGCAGATACGAACCGCTTCCAGAATGCGAAGAACGCCCACCGCATCGGCGTCAGCAGTAAATTCAGGCACATCAAAACTTACCTGGACATGGCTCTGAGCCGCCAGGTTATATATCTCATCAGGCTTAACCTGACCTACGATCTTAACAAGACTGATGGAATCCGTCATGTCACCGTAATGAAGGTGAAAACGGGGATTACCCTCAATATGTGCTATACGCTCCCTGTACTCCGTAGAAGAACGACGGATAATACCGTGAACATCATAGCCTTTTTCAAGTAAAAACTCGGAAAGATAAGAGCCGTCCTGGCCCGTAACTCCGGTTATCAGTGCTGTACGCATATACTGTCCTCTCTTAGCCCACGTCAGGTTCGTCCTTAAGTGTAATGGTTCCCGGGAACTTTCCTTCGGTTTCGAACATTATTATTTCGTTATGGCCCTTTTTGAGAAGAGGTCCGGGGATATACAGACGTTTCTGAGGTCCGATCTCCCAGTATCTTCCAAGGTTAAAGCCGTTTAAGAATGCGCATCCCTTGCCCCATCCTTCAAAATCAAGGAATGTGTCGGCAGGATCTGTCACATCAAACTCGAATCTGTAAAAAGCAGGTGCTTTGTATTCTTTTGCCTCACCGAACTTAAGTGAGGAAACATTGGTAAGAGGCAGGGTGTAAATATCCCATCCGCAGTGCATATGACCGTTAATCTGGACGCAGCGGTCGATACCCTTTCTCTGATTCTCCATGGCGGGTCCGAAATTAACACGTCCCATGTTTTCCACAAGGATGTCGAATTTCTTTCCTTTTACGCCCTCAACACGACATTCTTTCTCAGATAAAAGCTCGTTGTCGTAAAGAGTGAGCAAAGGTTCCTCATCAAGGAACATATTGGCTCTGTCGCCTGCGCTCCAAAGCTTGATCTTGCGAAGCTTCTCCTCTGTTTCAAGACTTGAACGATAGAGGATATAGCCGTAGCTTTGATCAAGGCGCTCCATTGAGCAGGGCTGTACCCTGTGTACGGGCTTTGAAAGCAGGTCAGCGGATTCAAACAGGCCGGTGGATCCGGTACATTTTAACTCGCCGTAAGCCTCGCGGGGAATCTCATTTATCTCAACCTTTGGAATAGGAGCATATTTGCTTATTACTTCACGATATCTGCGATATTTCTCTGTAATATGGCCGTCTTCAGTAAGCAGTGCGTCATAATCGTAGCTTGTAACATCGGGAGTCAGGGAATCATAGTAGTTTGAACCGTTCATGAATCCGAAGTTGGTTCCGCCTTCGAACATATAAATGTTCACGCTGCCCATTTCCAGCATCTTGTCAAGGTCTTTGACACTCTCTTCCAGATTGCCGCGCATATGACCGCCGTTACCCCAGTGGTCAAACCAGCCAACCCAGAATTCGGAACACATAAGAGGTTTGTTACCGTTGTGTTCCTTAAGGACTGCAAAACGCTCTTCGGTACGGGAACCGAAATTACCCGTTGAAAGAACCCCTTCGATACAGCCTCCGCGAAGATTCTCAAGTTCGGGATTGTCACTTGTGATAAGAGGCACGGTGACTCCAAACTTGCGGAACATATCCATCATCTGCTTCATGTACCCGTGATCGTTGGCAAAGTAGCCGTACTCATTCTCCACCTGCATGATGATGATGTTGCCGCCTTTGTCGATCTGGTGAGGAACGAGTCTTGGCATAAGATTGCTGTAATAATTCTCAAACGCCTTAAGGAAAGGACCTTCGGACACACGAAGGCGCATTCCGTCTTCTTTTAACAGCCAGCCCGGAAGCCCGCCGAATTCCCATTCCGCACAGATATAGGGAGAAGGACGGATGATTATGTAAAGACCAAGCTCCGTGGCAGTCTTAATAAACCTTTCCACATCAAGGATGCCGGAAAAGTCG
>JAILHY010000048.1 GCA_024695575.1 Lachnospiraceae bacterium | reverse complement strand
GAAAACAGGAGCTGGGGTGCTGCATATCACACCATACAGGAGCTTCCCCACGGGGGTAACTGCCACCGCTACCAAAAAGGCTGAATATCTGCGCTGGAGCGTCGAACGAAAAGGGCTCATAATAGAGGACGATTTTGAATCTGAATTCACTCCAAGCAGAAAAGCGGAAGATACGCTCTTTTCCATGGACAGGGAAGGAAAAGTCATATATGTAAATACCTTTACCCGTACTATAGGCACATTTGTCCGGTGCGCATATATGGTCATTCCCGAGCGCCTGTCGGATCTGTTTGAAAAAAAGATCGGTTTTTATTCAACCAGCGTACCCACGTTAGAGCAGCTGATCCTGGCTGAGCTTATTGACAACGGAGATTTTGTAAGACACATAAACCGGGTCAGGAGACAGAGAAGGGAATCGTTAAAGAAGAGCTAGCTTTGTAAATTTGTGCAGAAAGTTGATAAATCTTTATTCGAGGTATTGACAATCAAAACGAAATTTTGTATTATAACAAAGTCGCTTGACGACACCGGGGTCTTAGCTCAGCTGGGAGAGCATCTGCCTTACAAGCAGAGGGTCATAGGTTCGAGCCCTATAGGCCCCACGGCGAGATAGCTCAGTTGGCTAGAGCATGCGGTTCATACCCGCAGTGTCGAGGGTTCGAATCCCCCTCTCGCTATTTGATGATTGCATCGGTAATTCTTAATTGGGTTATCGGTGTTTTCTTTTGCTCAAAAATAAAAGCAGGGATCATTCCCTGCTTTTCTGTTACTTATTGACTTCCTTGTATCTGTTAAGTCCAGTTCGAAGCCTTTCGATACCGTCCGTGAGGATAGTTCGTGGACAGGCAAGATTGATCCGAAGGTAATTCTCACCGCCGGGTCCGTAAACGGAGCCTTTTTGGATATAGAGGCCGGTTTCTTTGCGGATAAAGGCCTGAAGGTCATCGGCAATCTTGTCGCCTGTAATGGCGGATACATCTATCCAGTAAAGGTAAGTGGCGTGTCCCATAACAGGGCGTATTTCCGGAAATTCCAGGGAGAGCATATCACTGAGAATGCGTTTGTTTTCCGTAACATAAGCGTTCATGGCGGTAAGCCAATCGCTGCCTCGTGTAAAGGCTGCAATGGCTGCGGTAACCGCAAAAGAATTGGGCTCGGCTACTTCATCGGTATTTAAAGCCCGCCAGACCTTGTGCCTAAGTAAGGGATTGGGCACGGAAACGGCTGAGGACTGAAGCCCCGCCATGTTAAAAGCTTTGGTAAAGGAAATACAGGTGATGCTGATATTGCGGTTAACCTCCGATACGGATGCAAAAGGAACATATTCAAAGCCTGCATCACATATATCGCAGTGGATCTCATCAGACAAAACCGTTACTCCGTATCCGGCACAGAGATCACCGATTCTTTTAAGGTCGTCACGACTCCACTGTGTACCGGAAGGATTCTGTGGATTGCACAGGAGCATGAGACTGACCTGAGGGTCTGAAAGTTTCTTTTCGATATCCTCAAAATCAAAGGCGTATTGACCATTCTTTACCACCAGGGGGCTTTCTACGGGCACGCGCCCCTGATTGAGTATACAGTTATAGAATATGTTGTAAACGGGAGTGGTTATGAGAACCTTCTCCGCGGGAGTGGTAAGCTTACGAACGATACTTGAGATGGAAGGGATCACGCCGGTAGAGAAGATAAACCATTCTTTTGCCATGGTAAATCCGTGTTTGTCACGCCACCAGTTTACATAACTCGACGCCCACTCATCCGGCACATAGGAATAGCCGAAGATCCCGTTATCGAGGCGCTCCTGCATGGCTTCCTTTATTTCGGGGGCACATTTGAAATCCATGTCCGCCACCCACATGGGAAGTTCGCCTTCTTTAATATCCCATTTCTCCGACCAGGTACTCCGCCTGTCGGTTACCGTATCAAAATCGTAATTCATGTGAAAAGCCCCTTGTTTACTCTCTTACAGTGATCTTGGTCTTGGAAGGATCTATTTTGTCTTCCTCAAGGATCAGTTCGCCAATGGAATCGGCCTTAATAGTGCCGCCCGAAGGGTTGAGGACGCTGTCTATCTTTGTAGTGATATCAGCTTCAACTGTAGAGTATTCAAAAGCAAGGGTAGTGTTGATGAGCTTACAGTTCTTCATCACCAGATTGTCGATGTAGCACATGCCCTGAAGGCTTTCAACGGTACAGTTGATAAGAGTTAAGTTACGCGCGTTCCATCCGAGGTACTCTCCGCAGATATAGGAATCGCGGATGGTCACGTTCTCGGAATTCCACATGCTGTCCTTCGATAAAAGCTTACAGTTGCTGAATTCAATGTTCTTAGCCCCGTCAAAGCAGTAGTTGCCGTATAACTGAAGGCCGTCAACCTTGGCGTTCTCCATGTTCATGGCAAAGTAGTTGCCTCTTGCGATTACGTTGTCAAGCTCCACGTTCTTACAGTTCCAGAGTGTTTCCTCCGCATTGGAAAAAGAAACATTCTTAAGCTTGATGCCGTCACAGCGTCTGAATTCCTTTGGCGCTTCGATCATGCAGTCGGTAACCTCGATGTTGTCCGTGTACCACACACCGGCACGGGACATTTCAAAGAAAGTGGTGTCCTTGACCTTGATGTCGTGAGCGTACCAGAGAGGATACTTCCACTTAAAGGAACAGCCGTAGAGTTCGATGTTACGGCTTTCTTTGAGCGGAGACTCACCGTCGGCAAAGATCGTGTCATAGATCTTTAAGTCTCTGCCCATAAAAAGGGCACGTTCTCCGGTTAAAAACTCCTGTTTGATAGTTTCGTTAGATCTCATAATGATAAATTCCCCTTTATTTAATGTAAAAAACAACCGCTCCGTGACTGTTCACGGATACGGATATTTCCGATTCAAATTCGGTACTTACGCCGGTCCAGAGCTCGGTGGCGGATACAGGAAGGTAAACCTCAAGCTCGGAGAGCGGGAGAGTGATCTTTCCTTTCTCATCGCTTGTGTTAAACAAAGCAACATACATACCGCTTTCGGCAGAAGCCGCAGTCCAGACTATGAACTCACGACCGTCGAATTCCCTTTGAAGTACCTTGTGGGCATGACGGGAATTGCGGTGCATCTTAAGGATGTTTTCGTTACTTACAAGTCCCATGGTGAAATCATCGAACCTAGTCATGTCGCCGCCGATCATTAGTGGCGAACGCATGATGGTCCAGAGGGTCATCATGGTTATCTGCTCATCCTTGGTAAATCTTGTACGGTTCTTTTTGCTTTCGTTCTGCCTGATGGGGCCAATGGGAAGCATGTCCGCATCGGGATAATGGCCTGCGCCCGCATGGATGCTCCATTTCTCGGCACGCTCGAACATTGCATAAAGAAGGTCCCATCTGTCCCAGAAATCATCGGTTATACGCCACATGTTGGCAGTCTGCTTGTAAAGTTCGGCCTTCTCAAGCAGTGCAGGTCCCGGTGACAAAGAAAGAACCATGTCCCGTCCGCAATTGTTAACTGCATCGGCAAGTATAAGAAGTTCAGCTTCCTCTCTGGGCAATTCTCTGCAGATATCGTCGCACTTGATGAAATCAACGTCCCAGGAAGCATAGAGATTTAAAATGGAAGCGTAGTAAGCCCTGCCCGCATCATTATCCTCGATGCCGTACATATCGGGGTTCCAGTAGCAGATGCTGTTATATCTTGCCGCATCTTTCGCGGTAAAGGCGGTTCCCAGGATTGGCGTATTCGCCGCTACGGCCTGTCTTGGAATGCCGCGCATAATGTGGATACCAAACTTAAGACCGAGAGAATGCACATAATCTGCAAGAGGCTTAAATCCTTTACCGTCGGCGGCTGAAGGAAACCTGTTGGGAGCCGGCATAAGGCGACCGTATTCGTCCATGGTAAGATCAGCAAACCGCCTGTATTCGTGGCTTGTGGCACCCGGCTCATACCACTGGATGTCTACCACCATGTATTCCCAGCCGTATTCTTTGAGATTGTCGGCCATGAACTTGGCATTGGCACGAACGGTTTCCTCGGTCACAGCGGCACCGTAGCAGTCCCAGCTGTTCCAGCCCATAGGGGCAACAGACGGTTTAAACATAAGAACCTCCCTTGAAGGATCCCGAGAATTTGGCGGGATCCCGTGACATTTCTATTATATTAGCGCAGGCATACCTTAATCAAGTAAACAGATTATAAAATAATAATTAAACCAAATTAAACCTGCCTATTCTTCGGGAATAGTACCTTGCTGAAACCGGGTTCATATAGTAATATATGTAAGGAATAAAGAAAGCATGAGGAGAGACATGATGAGAAAAATGTTTGCGGCTTTCCTTGTTTCGGCCCTGTTCGTTACGGAGGCCTGCGGCAGTAACACACCGTCAGTCAAAACGGATACGTCGGTAGGTCTTATTTCCATAACAGAAGACGGAAAGGCTTCCGTATCGGTTGCGGATACCGGAACGGAGATCGGCTCCGAAACAAGCAACGGGGAAGCGTCATCGGAAACCGCAGAGTGGCGGTTCGAACTTGATAAAGATTATTACAGCAATGAATACAAGAACGATTCAGACCAGCTTCTGGCACGAATTTTCTACTCATATCCGGTATTGAAGGCTGTATGTAATGATGACACTGCCGAGGTTCCTTCCGATATGCAAAAGAAATTGGATGCCTTCAACGCAGGGATCAAGGAATACATAGATTCCCTTCCGACCATCGAATCTCTTTCGGAAGATGCAGTGCTTTTTTACAACGAAGTGGGAGAGGATTCGGATTACCGTAAGAACTTTCCCGTATTCACCAGCGAAGTTTCGGTATCTAATCTCAACATAACCAGGGAACTG
>JAILHY010000044.1 GCA_024695575.1 Lachnospiraceae bacterium | reverse complement strand
GACTCCTTAAGGTTGTTAACGAAGAGTACAACCTTGGCCTCATCGATCCCGAGTTCTACTTAAAGGAATCTGCAGACGCACAGTCCGACTTCGTTAACGGTAAGTCCTTCCAGTTCGGCTGCTACCTTTCTTCCACAATCGCAGCACTTGAGTCCTTCTACGCTGAGAATCCTGATGGCGAAGTTGGTCTTATGGTTTGCCCCGGTTATGTAACAGATGACAAGTACAACTGGTCTACCGCATATCGTGCAGGTCTTAACGTTGGTGCTTATGTTGGATTCTCCAGCATGGCTTCCGATGACGAGAAGAAGGCAGCTGCTATGTACCTTGAGTGGCTTGCTCAGCCCGAAAACCTCTTCACTTTCCAGTGGGGTGTTGAAGGCAAGAACTTTAACTATGTAGATGGCAACCCTGTTGCAGTTTCTACCGAAGGCATGGGCCATAACTCTAACGTTGACTACTGGATGCTTGTAGAAGCAATCAAGTCTCTTGGCGATATCAACCTTGATATCAAGGCTGTAACTCCTCAGAACCTTCCTAAGGACTTCTTTGATGAGATCCTTGCTAACTACAACGGACAGCTTGAAGTTTACAACAAGGGATTTGCTAACACAGATTGTATGTATGGCTGCGCTATCGAGGCAGAAGCTGAATACGCTCAGACTCTTTACAGCAAGTACGAAGAGTACAGAAACCAGCTTACTATGTGCCCTGTTGATCAGTTCGATGCTCTTTATGAAGAACTCAGCCAGAAGTACCTTGCAGACGGTTACCAGGCTGTAATCGACGGACGTAAGGCTGCTTTTGATGCCGGCAACGGAACACACCTTAACTAATAGTAAATAAAACATGGGGGCGGCTTTACGGTATCTTCCGTGAGGCCGCCTTTTATTAAAAGTACTGGAGGCACATATGCTCAAACTTGAATATGACGAGAAGAAAATCGAGGATGTCATTGACAGGATCGTTAAGAAGACCATGAATATGGATCTTACCTGGGACTGGCCCTGCGGAGTAGCGTATTACGGAATCTGCGAGGCTTACGAGAACACAGGTAAAAAGGAATATCTTGATCTACTTAAGGATCGTGTCGACGAACTTATCGATCTCGGGCTTCCCAGAGTGTGGACGGTAAATGCCTGCGCCATGGGACACTGCCTCGTAACTTTATACAAGGAAACAAAGGATAAGAAATATTACGATATCCTGATGTCAAAGATCGACTATATCACCAAGGACGCTCTTCGTTTCGGCGATCACGTGCTTCAGCACACGGTAAGCGCCAACAACGATTTCCCCGAGCAGGCCTGGGCGGACACCTTGTTCATGGCAGCATTCCTTCTTTTACGTGTGGGCGTAATGGAAAAGAATGAGGAAATGATCGAGGATGCCCTTAACCAGTGGTACTGGCACATTAAGTACCTGCAGGATATGGATACGGGATTCTACTATCACGGATACAACAATATAACCGGCGATCACATGTCGGGAATCTACTGGGGCAGAGCCAATGCGTGGGCAGCATTCACCATGAGTAAGGTGGGTGAGATCCTTCCGGAAGCTTATCTTTATCCCAAATTCCTGGATGTTGCAGGTTCCTTAAACGAGCAGCTTGCAGCACTTAAGACGGTTCAGACGGAAAACGGACTTTGGAGAACCGTGCTTAATGACGAAGGTTCCTATGAGGAGATATCCGCATCTGCAGGAATTGCGGCAGCCATGTTAAACCGCGGAAATCCTCTTCACTCAAAGTATATAAACAAGGCAATCAAGGGACTTCTTGACAATGTAAGTCCCGAAGGCAAGGTCATGAACGTTTCGGCAGGAACGGCGGTCATGAAGGATATCGAAGGTTACAGAAATATCTCCCGTGACTGGATCCAGGGCTGGGGCCAGGGTCTTGCGCTTGCGTTCTTCAGTAAGCTTCTTGTTTCTTCAAAAATAGAAAAGGACGGAGCACTTTAATGTTTCAGAAACTCTTTTGTTTTTGCGGCGAGGCCGACAAGACAAAGCGGGGATGTATAAGGGTTACCACGGAAAATCTGTATTCCGAAACCAAGGGATACGGGTTTGTGACGGATGAAAACAGAAGTAAGATCGCAAAGCTTCAGATACCGGGGATTTCCAATGGATTTATTCCCATGGATGTAAGCAGCGACCGGCCTGTTCCCACCTTCTTTAAGTGCGATGTTCCAAGACAGGGAAATTACCACGTGGAGATAGAGGCGGAGAACGACGGAAGTCCGGCGATCATCTTTATGGAGAGAAGGCGCCTTTATTTAAACGAGGCATTTAGCGGGCGGAGAAGGTTTTCTTTTTCCGTGAACGTTTGCGATATAATCCCGGAAGGGAAGCAGCAGGTATTTACCGACAAGGATCTTGATATAAGCTGGATCGGTTCCGGACTTAAGGTTCGGGAGATCGAGGTAAAAGAATGTAATTGTCCCACCATTTTCATAGCCGGAGATTCGACGGTTACGGATCAGCCGGCAAATTATCCTTATTCGCCTGGTACTTCCTACAGCGGATGGGGGCAGATGCTGAGCGCCTACCTTAATGACACGGTTGTCGTTTCTAATCATGCTCATTCAGGCCTCACAACAGAGAGCTTTCGGAAAGAGGGACACTATTCCATCATTGAAAGCTATATCAAGCCCGGGGACTATTTCTTTATGCAGTTCGGGCATAATGATCAGAAGCTTGAGCACCTGCGGGAAAACAGCGGTTACAGAGAGAACATAGTCAGATATATCCAGGAAATACGGGCAAAAGGAGCCTTTCCTGTAATTGTGACATCACTGTCAAGAAACACCTGGTTCAAGGAAGGGGAGAGTTACAATGACCTTCTTAAGGCTTATTCCCTGGAGTGCGAGAAGATAGGTGCGGAAATGGATGTGCCTGTGCTTGATCTTCACGGATACAGCATGGAGCTCATAATAAAGAACGGGCTTAACGAGAGTAAGAAATATTATTATCCCGGTGATTATTCACATACCAATGATTACGGCGCTTATATCATGGCCGGATTCGTTGCATCGGAAATGAAGCGTGCGGCTCAAGTATCCAAACTTGCGGCGTACAAGGCATTTGCAGGAATGATGAGGGAGGAAGTTTCAGATTGGGAGATAGATCCCGAATTATTGAAGCTTCCGGATGCAGGCGATCAGGCAATGGTGGAGAGCAAATCCTATCAGCTAGAGATGGACAGATTAAACGAGATAATCACCAACAAATAAAGGAGATTCAGAGTGAGCAGATTACAAGGGGGATTTACCCTTCCCGGTGAGGCAGGATACGAGGATCTTACGCTTAAACTTGCTAAGAAATGGGGCGCGGACGTAATCCGTGATTCAGACGGAACGGTTCTGTCCGACGATATCTTAAATGCCGGATATGACATATATTCAACCATATGCATCATAAGGGATCACAATGCGTGGGCCAAGGAAAATAAGGATAAGCTCCAGCAGACTTTTCTTATTACTTCGCCCGTTACCGCAAGGGAGACTTCCCTTAAGATCGACCTTTTGAAGGATTTCTTCAAAGAGCAGTTCGCGGTCAATGACAAGCCCTCAGCCATCAAGTACTGGCAGGTATACGACAGGACTCTTAACAAAGAAATTGACAAGAGCCTCTGGACCTATGATGCGGTTTCGGGAACTGTCACTGTTACTGCGGCTGAGCCTTATCACAAATATACGGTTTCTTTCCTTGTATATCGAATCTGGGAAGAGATCTCCATGTATAACCACACTACCAACCACTGGGAAAAAGAACATCTCATGCAGATCGATCCCAGATACCGCGAGACCCGCGAGTATCTCATAAAGTGGATGACAGACTGGTGTGAGTCCCATCCCGCTACCAGTGTAGTGAGATTTACTTCGTTATTTTACAACTTTGCCTGGATCTGGGGTTCCAGCGTTCGGAACCCGCACCTTTTCTCAGACTGGGCTTCCTATGATTTCACCGTAAGCGATATCGCCCTTGACGAATTTGCGGAAAAGTATGGATATTCTCTTACTGCCGAGGATTTCGTCAACGGCGGCAAATTCCATGTTACCCACATGCCCGGCAACAGACACAAGGCTGACTGGATGGAGTTTACCAATGATTTTGTAATTTCTTTTGGAAGACAGCTCATCGATATCGTGCATAAATACGGCAAGAAAGCCTATGTGTTCTACGATGATTCCTGGGTAGGCATGGAGCCTTACAACGGTAGATTCGGGGAATTCGGCTTTGACGGACTTATCAAGTGCGTATTTTCGGGGTATGAAGTAAGGCTTTGCGCCGGCGTGCCCGTTAAGACACATGAACTTCGGTTCCACCCTTACTTATTCCCTGTGGGTCTGGGTGGAGCTCCCACCTTCATGGAAGGCGGCAATCCCACCAAGGATGCCAAGGAATATTGGATCCATGTTCGCAGAGCAATGCTTCGCGCCAAGATCGACAGGATAGGTCTTGGAGGATATCTCCATCTTGTGGAAAACTTCCCCGATTTCGTGGATTATATCGAGAAGATAAGCGACGAATTCAGGACAATCAGGGATCTCCACGATGCAGGTGAGCCCTACAAGGTTCCCGTTAAGGTTGCTGTGCTTACCTACTGGGGCAAGCTCCGTTCCTGGACTCTTTCCGGACACTTCCACGAAACCTACATGCATGATCTTATCCACATTAACGAGGCACTTTCGGGCCTTCCGGTGGATGTTGAGTATATTAGCTTTGAGGATGTAAAAGAAGGTGCACTTAAATCAGTAAATCTTCTTATCAATGCAGGCCGTGCAGGTTCCGCCTGGTCCGGAGGAGATGTATGGAGAGATGCCGAAGTCAATGCCCGCATAACCGAGTGGGTTGACAAGGGCGGCGTGTTCCTTGGGGTTAATGAGCCTTCCGCTGCAGAGGGCCTGGACACTTTCTTTTCCATGGCTCATGTACTTGGCGTAGACAAGGATCTTGGAGACAGAGTATGCCACGGACACTTTAACTGCGAGCTTGCTGTGGAAAATTGGGTTTCCAAAGAATACAAGGGACGTACAAAGAAGCACGTTTATATCGCGGATGAGGATACCCGTGTTCTTTGTGAGATAGACGGAAAGCCCGCCATCACCACCCATCCCTTCGGACAGGGACGCGGTATTTATATGGTAGGATTCGAAGTAAATCCCGTGACCACCAGGATGCTTCTTGACCTGATCCTTGAGATCGCAGATGACAAAGA
>JAILHY010000026.1 GCA_024695575.1 Lachnospiraceae bacterium | reverse complement strand
ACAGTCTTATGGACACCGTATCCCAAACGAGGTTTCCCTTTGACACTATAAGACCCGGACAAAAGGAAAGCTATTGGCAGCCGGGGCTAAGACTCCTCTGTGGCTGATCGCACTGTTTGTTTTTCCAATCTGGGGAGCGGCGCAGATTCTTAATACTCCAATGATTTCAGTTTACAGAATAGCGTTTTATTTCGTATTCTTCATGCTTGGTTACTTTGTGTTCTCAAATGATGAGGTGGTCGAAAGACTGAAGAAGATAGCAGTACCTTTGATAGTGGCAGCTGTGGTGACATGCGTAGTTTTCGCTGCCTTGTATTTTGGCGATAACTTTGCAGATAAGCCGATTAACAGAGGTTTCTTATATGCGCTTGATGCGTATGTGGGATCGCTGGCAATGTTTGCCGGAATGGCGCGCTTCGGGGATGTTTCAGGTTCTTTATCCAAATGGATGTCGGCTCACAGCTTCGGACTATACGTATTCCATTACCTGGGAATCTCATCCGTTGCTCTGATCATTGCAAAGCCGGGGCTCTTACCTGCGCCTGTATGCTACATTTTGAGCCTTGTGGCAGGATTCGTTTTCGGATATGGCCTATATGCCCTTATTTCACGGATTCCGTTCTTAAGGTGGGCAGTGCTGGGAGTTAAGAAGGGGAAATAAACTATGTTCAAGGATAATCTGGTTCAGTTGCGAAAACTATTGCAGATGACTCAGGAAGATGTTGCAGAAAAACTCGGCGTTACGAGGCAATCCGTTGCCAAATGGGAAGCCGGAGAGAGCGTTCCTGATCTTGATAAATGCAAACAGCTTGCTGATATTTTCGGAGTGTCTTTAGATGACCTGGCCAATTATGAGCCCGAGGAGAATATGGGATTTGCTGTTCCGCCTAAGGGCAAGCACCTGTTTGGTCTTGTAACAGTAGGAGATAAGGGCCAGATAGTGATTCCTGCCAAAGCCAGAAAGCTGTTTGAAATATCTCCCGGAGACCGGCTGGTTGTTCTGGGAGATGAAGGACAGGGAATCGCCATAGTAAAAGCCGAGAGATTCCTGTCACTGGCCGGCATGATCGCTAAACTAAAATAAATGTCCCCGCTCGGTTTCCTGATCATGATACCATTTGTTTGGATCGCTGAAGAAACCGTTTGCGGGGGCTGTTTTTTAGTTATCTGAAAGCTTGTATCCGTTTTTCATATTCTTGCTGGCTCTGTCGAGCACGCGGTTGAGCGTCTTTGTCGATTCTTCTTTTGCCATTGCGCAGAGCTTATTATTTGCTTCGAGCATGAGCTTCGGGTCTGCCTTCTTGACCATCTTGCGGTCATATTCGAGAAGAATCTGTCTTCCCTTGTTAGCTACTGCCTCCTGATAGCGCCAGATGTCCTGGATTGAAGATGAGTAACAGGAATCCGCGAGGGCACCGATAAGACGGCTGCTCCAGTAGTAGTTCTCGGTCGAGGTATCCGTCGTAACCTTTGAAAGATAATCGGGAAGCTTGGAAACATTTGTGTATACGGGCAGCATCGCGGCGAAAGTCGTGGAACCGAAGCAAATCCATTCAACGCCCGCAATCTCTGAGGGAACGTTGCTCCTGATCTGGCAGATCGAGGTAACGCCCGTACGGTTGATGCCAATAGAACGATACATGCCGCGCTTTCCCGTGTCATGATTCTTGTAAGGATCAAAATCCGTACCCTGGAAATGTCCGGAGAGCAGGTATTTTACGTCTTCCACAGCAACCTTTCTGTCCGGTACGAAGCACCATGGGATATTGTCGCTCTCGGGTGTGAATTCCGCGTCGGGGCCGTCCCACTTATGGGAGTAGGGGGTCAGGTATCTGCCCATGAACCAGGCTCTCGGAGTGTCATAAATATGGTCCATGTCGGTATGAGATCCGAAAATGTCGCGGGGATTGAAGCAACCGTTCTGGTTCAGGTCGAGATTGTTGTCCTTGATGAAGGAAGCAAGATCCTTTGAGCAGAGGCAGTTCTTGCCTGCACCGAGCGCGTCCTCCATATCGAAGGAATCCGTTCCAAACTGGTTGGGATTGATAACCACAACGTCATCGGGAACCCTTCGCGCAATCCAATGATGGCCACCGATGGTCTCGAGCCACCATACCTCGTCTTTGTCGTTAAAGGCGATGCCGTTGGGCTCATAGGTGCCGTATTTCTCAAGCAGTGAAGCGAGGCGCAGTACACCTTCGCGAGCGGTCTTGATATATGGGAGTACGAGGACCACTATATCTTCCTCGCCGATACCTCCGGGCACATCTTTTTCCTTGCGTGACTTTGCTTTCTTATACTCCACGTATGGGTCTGCTGCGAGAACCCTCGGATTCGATGTGATGGTCTCTGTGGCAGTCATTCCAACACCTGCTGCGTTGATGCCGGTCGCTGCCCAGACGCCTTCCTTGGTATCCACATTGGGGCAGGAGGTGTAGCGCATGGGCTCATCCGTGAGTTCTATTGTCAGATGCGACTCGGTGCATTTATATTTCTTGGGTTGCTGTTTAGGCTCAACAACGATCATCTTCTTCACGTCGAAATGTCCGTCGTCGGTCCTTGATATCATTGTAGTATTGTCATTACTGGCCTTTTTGCCGACCAGAACTGTGGTACAGGGCATATTATTTCTCCTCTTGCTTTGAACTGATAATAATCATATTCTCGCAGCATCAAAAATGCAAGTGCGGTAGCATTTTCAAGAACACTAAATCGTAGTATTATAATGTAAGGCGTTTCATACCCTTTCGACGCGGTTGGGAAATTAGCAGTGTCGGAAATTCTTAAAGAGACCACAAACGCATCCGGAAAAGAAATAACAAATGACCACTTATCAGAAAGGCTGGTAGTTATGGAAGCGATAGAAGCTATTTTAACAAGACGCAGTACAAGAAGGTATTCCGGTGTGATGCCGGAACACTCCCTTATAGAAAAGGTGATCGAGGCCGGTAGATATGCACCGAGCGGAGGAAATAATCAAACCACTCATTTTATTGTCTTTTCGGATGAGAATATCCTTTCTGATATGGCAAAACTTGTCTGCCAAGAGTTTGCCGGAATGGAGATTACGGAGGACATGTATTCCTCCCTAAAGAATTCAATAAATGCGGCAAAGAAAGGCGGATACATTTTTCATTACGGCGCTCCGGTTTTTATTGTTACCGCAAATAAAAAAGGATATGGTAACGCTGTGGCTGACAGTGCCTGTGCACTGGAAAACATGATGATAGCCGCAAATGCGTTTGACCTTGGATCCTGCTGGATAAATCAGCTTCATTGGCTTGATGAAAACAAAGAGATACGCAAGTTCATGTATAAGTATGGACTTAAGGAGGATGAAACGATAACCGGCGGTCTTATTTTAGGATACCCGGACGGCGGGAAATTAAACAGGGATCCATTAGAGAGAAAGGGTAACCCCGTAACATGGACAGGAAAATGATGGACCGCTAACCCCGTCTCCAAGAGATTACTTAAAGGATTATTATACAGATGAGTATTTTAAACGTTGAGCACCTGACCCATGGATTTGGTGACAGGGCTATTTTTGAGGATGTGTCCTTCAGACTTTTAAAGGGAGAGCACATCGGACTTATCGGCGCAAACGGCGAAGGCAAGTCAACCTTCATGAACATTATCACAAATAAGCTTATGCCCGATGAAGGAAAGATCGAGTGGGCCAAAAACGTTCGTGTCGGATATCTGGATCAGCATACCGTACTTGAAAAGGGCATGTCCATTGAGACGGTTTTAAAGAGCGCTTTCGATTTTCTTTTTGATATGGAAAAGCAGATGAACGAGATCTATGAAAGCCTCGGTAACGCGGATCCTGCAAAGATGGACGAACTTATGGAAGAGGCCGGTACTATTTCCGATCTTCTTACCAT